>JAUWEG010000004.1 GCA_030608385.1 Candidatus Heimdallarchaeota archaeon | reverse complement strand
CGCATGAGCAATGAGCATTGCAAGCATTCTTCCATAAGAAATAGTGTTACTTATAAAAGAACTAAATGATTCTAGAAGGTGAATTAAACCCATTCCCATTCCACTAAGAAAACTACGAAATATATTTTTTCTCTTCTTTTTGAACAAGATGGACACAATCCCTTGACCAAGAAGCGTTAATCCTACTCCAATAATGACGGAGACAAGCCCAACTAAAAGAAATCCTCTACCTGCTGGATCAATCCCAATGTTAAGAATTCCTAGACTTGAAAGAAAATATATAATTGCTGCATAAAGAAAAACCTGAGGGATTGTTTCTTCTATTATTTCTGCATACTCCTTGTGTTTTATCTGATTTACTACTCTAAGAACTATTCCTAATATGACATGAAGAGCTCCTATAATCAAAGTTAAATTGAAAATTTCTACTAAATCCTCAATTGGACTGATAAAGGGATATTCTAATCCAAATAGATATACTGGATTAGTATACCCATGTTCTCTGATTCCTAATAGCTCAACAATATGAAAACCAAATGCTTCACCAAAAATGAAACCCATGATTGACGAAGTAATACCCATCACTAGTACAAGTAGAAACATTTGTCTAATACTTTTCTTCAACCCCCTAGCTAATACTCCAGTTAAACCAATTACAAGAAAAATTAGACCGTGACCTACATCACCAAACATAATTCCAAAGAAAATACTAAATGTAAAAATTAAGAAAATCGTGGGGTCGACCTCGTTAGATGAGGGAAGTCCATAAAGAGCTACAATATTTTGAAATGCGCTCTTGATAGGGTTCTTTGCTGGAGCAACAGGGATGTTTTTCATCCCTTCTGAGGGTTCATCATATTCCAGTATTACCTCTGGAAACTCATCTATAGTTTCCTCAATTATCCCAATTTCCTTTTCAGATACCCATCCTTGAAAAACTACTATTTTCTTGGTTTGCTTTGCTGAGGCATATATATTTAAGAAGTGACTGTAGCTCTCGATCGACAATTTTATTGCAACAATATCCTCTTTATGTTTTATTGCAAATTGATTTAGGTCATTTTCAATTTTAGAAACCTCTTCACTTAAGTTATTAAATTCATTTAGAACTTCTTCCTCAAGTTCAGTTTTATCTAAATGAATTGGACCTTGATAGTTGTATTTATACCATCTTACAATAGATAGTTCTTTGATAAGTTTGGATATTTCTCCTTTTTTTCCTTTAACGTAAACAAAATGTCTATCTTTAATTAAGGAAATTACTTCTTGTTTCTTAAAATGGGAAACAAAGTTTTCCGCATCTTCAATTCTAGATGTTGTTAAAACGCCTATTAATGCACTCTCATCAGAATCTACATTATATGGCTGTTCTTCTTCTATAAGTCTAAAACCTTTAGCGATTAGCTGGTCATTTTCCTTTAATTCAGTAAGTTCTTCCAACTTATTCTTTAAATTCTTAAGTTCACTGTTAAATTTATTAATCTGATTTTCTAGTTTTGTTTCTATATCTTCTAAATTCTCCCAGTTCTCAAAAATAGGTGATATCTTTTTCTGTTTTTTATAAGCTCTAGCTATTTTTTGTCTAAACTTCTCCTTAGGCTCAGGAATTTGAACTATAAGATCCTTATAAGCCGATTCTAAGTATCTAATTGTTTCCATTTTGGATGATGGATAAAAATCTTCTAATCCTTCTATTGATATATTGTGCTTTACCATCAAACTTTCAGTTTCAGCTATTCTAATAACTACTTGAGGAAACACCTCTTTCGGTGTTATTATCGTTGCTTCCAACATTTTATCTGGAAATAAACCCATTTTCTTCACCTATGCAAACAGAATCTCATTTATTTTAGTTCTAATTTTATCTCTACTGGCTTTTAATGTGTTTTCAATTGTATAATCAATCCTAATTCTCCCATAATCATCTGTGAGAATGAACCCACCTTGTGTCTTCAAAGACGACACATCTACTTTGAAGTTTACCTTTTCCTTTTGAGCGATATTTGATGTGATTTTATTTAATATTTCCTTATCCTTTTTATCTGCAATAATTTTCATACTTTGTGCTGTGATGTTCCTTATTGTATAAATGAGAAGATTTTCTAAATATTTTGAATATCCTTTATTATCTCTCAATGCTAGCATTTCCTTTTTTACATTCTCAAAGACCTGATCAATCATACCTTCTCTAGCTTGAATAATTATTTTTTTTGCTTTTTGTTCAAATTCAGTTTCTGTTCTTTTTTTAATAAATTCCAATCTAGAGGTTTCTTTATCTAACTCTTGTTTTTTAACTTCATCAACAAGTTTTTTGGTTCCTTTTTCTATCTCTTCCAACTTTTGCTTAGCTTCCCTATTTATTATTTTAGCTTCTTCTTCTGCAGCATTCTTGATTTTGATAATCAGTCTTGTTAAAGAACTGCTTTCAGTGTCTTTTTCGGGGAGCTTTTCATTCTTCATTTTCATCACTTCATACTGGAAATAGTAAGACAGGGGTTTCTGACAATTCGATTACATACCTAACATAGTTTTTCAATAGTCTTTTTGTATAACTTTCCTTCCTTGTTCCCATAACTATGAAATCAACCTTTTCATTTTTAGAGGTTTCAATTATTCTTTCTGCAACTAATCCTTGATCTAGTTCAGAAGTCATTAACAAATGAGTATCTGAAAATGCAAGTTTGAGTTTTTCAAGAATATTATCATACTGACTTTGATATTCTTCTAGAATCTTTTCGATAGTTGTGTTTCTATAACTAGCTAAATGTTCTACATTTTCTCTATCAATTACATATAACAGATGTATTTCTGTAACCCAATCAAAGAAAAAATCAAGAATTTGAGAGATTAGATTTTTACCGCTTTCAAAATCTCCTATTGCAATAAGTGCTTTTTTCATTAATTTCTCCTCTTTATTTTATTTTTTAACTCTATTTTTTGTTTGAGTTTCTTGATAGTGTAGATACTTTCCAATTCATATGATTCTAACGCTTCCTCAATATATTTAATTATATTCCCAAATCTCACTCGGTATACTTTATCCAAAGCATTAAGACTTAATTGTGTAGATTGAAGATTACGAATTACTTTGTATGCAAAATTCTCAACTTCTGCTAATTCAACAATTAAATCAAATATGTCACGAAATCTTTTTGCAGTTATCCACAGCGAACTAGAAATTCCGAAGAATCCATATGAAGGATCAGGGAGGTTAGTTAACTGTAAATCAGAGTAAGATACACCCATATATTCAAGAGGGATAGAATTTACAATAACCTCTTTAGGGATTGTTTCACTAAAAATATTAATCATATCTTTTCCTAGTTCTGATTCAGTTTTGATATATTCATAATAAGCCTCACTAAGACCTTCCTCCATTTTCTCTCTCATGGAAATCGCTTGTGAAGAGATAATATGTAATTTCATCAATAATGCTTCATATTTCTCCCTTAGTAAATCGTATGCTCTTTCAACCAATTTGAGCTTTTTCTTGTATTTTAACAAGTTATCCTTTGTTGGAGGGATAGTAATTGCTTCTCTCAAACTGAATCAGCTCCTTTATTTTGAATATGTTCCTCAATTAAATCTTGAGATACTTTAGTTAATTCAGTCTCTGGAAGGTTAGATAATAATGACCATCCAAGATCTAGAGATTCTTCAATTGATCGATAGTTATCTCCTTGGTTCACAAAATTCTCTTCAAATTTATCTGCAAACTCATATAAAATCTGATCTCGACGGTTTAGTTCCTTTTTTCCAATTACTTCTGCAAGTCTTCTCTTATCTAATCCTTCAGCATAAGAAGCATAAAGTTGATTACTTAAAGAAGGATGATCCTTTCGTGTAAAACCTTCTCCAATTCCATCTTTCATTAAACGAGAAAGCGACCCTAAGACATCAATAGGTGGATAAATACCTCGATTATGTAAAGAACGATCGAGGATAATTTGACCTTCGGTAATATATCCTGTCAAATCAGGAATAGGATGAGTAATATCATCATTTGGCATTGTCAGATTTGCAATCAGAGTAATGCTTCCTTGTGAATCTTCTATTATTCCTGCTCTTTCGTATATTGAGGCTAAATCTGAATACATGTAACCAGGAAAACCCTTTCTAGATGGTACAGTTTCTAGAGCAACTGAAATTTCTCTTAAGGCCTGACAATAATTGGTAATATCAGATAGTATTGCTAGAACATGGTAGCCCTTATTAAAAGCTAGATACTCAGCAGTTGTTAATGCAACTCGAGGAGTTATAAGTCGCTCAGCAGCTGAATCACTTGCCAAATTAGTAAACATTACAACTTTGTTTAGTGTACCTGTTTCTTCAAATAAGCGCTGGAAATAGATGTAATCATCCATTGTCAACCCCATGGCACCAAAAACAATAGCAAATTTATCTTCACCTTCTGCTCCTACAATTCTTGCTTGTTTTACTATTTGACCTATCAATTGGTTGTTTGGTAACCCAGCTCCAGTAAAGATAGGTAGTTTTTGACCTCTTACTAGTGTGTTCATTGAATCTATAGAAGAAATTCCTGTTTCGATATAATCTCTTGGATAAATTCTAGATGTTGGGTTGATTGGAGATCCATTAATATCCCTGTATTCATCTGAATAGATGCCGGGCAATCCATCCAAAGGCTCTCCTTGAGAGTTAAATACTCTGCCAATCATATCTTCAGCTACAAAAAGCTGCATGGTTCTTCCAAAAAATTCAGTTTCAATTTCATCCTTTTCTAGTTCATATGTACCTTGGTAAAGCAGAATGATGACTCTTTCCTCTTCAATTGCTAGAACTCTACCTTTTCTAGAAGGTTTGTTTGGCAGCTTAACTTCTAAATATTCTCCCATTCGGATACCTGTAACACCTTCTATGATAATGATTGGTCCTCGAATTTCTGATACTCCTCTAACTGTTATACGAGCCATTCATCACACCTTGTATCCGTATTTAGAACCTAGTTCCTCCATATCTGTATGGATGTAATCTTCGATTTTGTTCATTTGGATTATTTTGTCGTTTGGGACATCTTCTTTCATTCGTTTTAGAATCTGAACTGTTTTTAAACTAATGATTAAAGAGATTGGGCATCCATTCCTTATTAGAACTTCAGCTCTATTATAAAAAAGAAGCATAAGTTTCATCATTTTCATTTGTTTCTCTATAGGACAGAAAGAATCAACTTTATCAAAGGCATTTTGCTGGAGAAATCCTTCTTTGATTATATCTGCTACTAATATGATTAGCTGTTCATCAGCAGGCAATGCCTTTGAACCAATTAGTTCTGCAATATGTTGAAGTTCATCATCTTTTTGTAAAATTGTAAACATTTCTTGTCGATAACGACCCCAATCCTCCAGCCCCGACTCCAGAGCCCATTCTTCTATTACCTTTATATATCCTGAATAACTGTTTAGCCAGTTAATTGAAGGGAAGTGCTTTCTATTGGCTAAATTGGGATCTAAGCCCCAAAAAGTCTTTACAAAACGTTTAGTGTTTGCAGTAACTGGTTCACTGAAATCACCACCAGGAGGAGAAACAGCCGCAGTAATGTTAATTGACCCTTCTCTATATGGGGAACCTAATGTAACAACTTGACCAGCTCTTTCATAGAAGTTAGCTAACCTAGCTCCTAAATAAGCAGGATATCCTTCTTCTACTGGCATCTCTTCTAATTGTCCAGCTATTTCTCTCAAAGCTTCAGCCCATCGACTTGTGCTATCTGCAGTAAGTAAAACGCTGAATCCTTGGTCTCTATAGAATTCAGCCATAGTTATTCCCATGTAAATTGAGGCTTCTCTAGCTGCAACAGGCATATTAGAAACATTAGCGATTAGCAATGTTCTATCCATGAGTGGATTTTGAGTGTGTGGATCTACAAGTTTAGGAAATTCTCTCAAAACATCAGTCATTTCATTTCCTCTCTCTCCACAACCAATGTATACAACAACATCTGCATCACTCCATTTGGATAATTGATGCTGAAGGATAGTATTATGTAAAATAAATGGTTCATTTCCACCAATGAAATTATGATATTCTTCAACTACAAGATCATAAACATCATCATTTCCTTCTAGCATCTCAATTGCTTTTATTTCATCGAAATAAAAATCTGAATGCAATTGCTTAATATACTCAAGGTTGTCTATAATTTCTTTAGATTTGTTTGTTTCAAAGATTATAGGGTCAGATTTTATTGTTTCTATTATATTTTCCAGTGTTTTATCAGTGATTTTTCTTCCCTTTGAAACATTCTTTATAGCTGTTAGTGCCTTCGATTTTTCTTCAGAGGGTTTTATGTTTCCAAACAAGCTTCGACTGTCTCTTAGTAGTTGTATGCTTATTGGAATTGCATTAGAAGAAACAAAGTGTTCAATTCTTTGATTTGCATAGTTATAGATTTTTTCTGTTTTTGCATATTCTGTAACGCTAAATAATTTAAACATGTGTCCTAGTTCTTCTAGCTGAGAACCTTCAACCATTATTCTGAAATATTCATGGTCATTTTTTATCTTGCTATGTTTTCTGTAGATTATATTTAATCTACTTAAAATATAACACAAACCAGAAGCGATTTTAGAGCTTGCAGTTGAAATTTCTAAGGTATATCCTTTAACATAGCCATCTCCTGCAATATATGCATTTAGGAAATGGATTAAATCCTCATCTTTGGCTGTTTGCATTATATCTGGTATTGAAGCTTTTCTTGATTTCTGCTCTGCAGGAATATTCAAATATTTGAGAAATAGACTTACAGGTCTAGAATAGAAAGTTATCGTTTTGACAGTATTCTTAATAGATTCATGTGTTTCTGAATTAAACAATTCTTGTACAAGACTTCTATACCTCTCTCTTATTTGATCATCATTATTGTAGAAGTAAATTGTTTTATGATAGGCTATTTGACCATCAGAAAGTAGAAGTCCTATAAATTCTGCTAGTTTCGGATTCATTTCTTCTGGTAAAATGACATTCTCACTTTGTCTTTCCGCCTTTACTGATGTAAAATCAATTGTTTTATGAGTGAGTGTTTTAAGCCTTTTAATGAAGCTTAATGAGGGGTTGTTCTTACCATAATAAAAACCATTAAAAACGTCTTTTGATACATTTAGTTTCTCAGCTAATTGTGTCAATGAAATATTATTTTCTTCAGTATACTCATCAGCTAAATTTCTTACACCTTGAATTGCACTGATATCAGAAGTTCTTAAAGAACCCTTAATATCAAAAAGATTGATTTTTCCACTTTGAACATTTTTAAAATTCTTGCTTAAGTTACGAGGACTTAAGATACAATCTCCCACATTGAGTTTTTGAGATTCCTTCTCTACGATTTTTTTTCCATCAAAAATCTGTAATTTGTGAATAGGGGTTACTTTTACGCTTCTTCCCTTTTTTGTTGTGATTTTCACTTTATAATTACATTGTCCTCTGTATATTTTTGTTGCTTTACTTTCTGAAATCGTAGCATTCTCTCTATCAAAGGATAATACTTTCAAAGGTTTTTTCAACTGAATAAGAGTCTCTTCTTCATCATCTTCTTCGATAAAATTGTCATTGTTTAGAGCTTTCTCATATAAATCTTCAATTTTTTCCAGTTTTCCATTTCCAAGCAAGACTAATGTATCACCAGATATGCATTTTCCAGTTCCAAATCCTCCTGGAATTGCAGCAGTTCCACCTTTAGCTATCGGGAAGAACATATCTATTATTCTTTGACCCGTTACAAGAGGTTCATGCACAGGTAATTTTTTTAAGAATGATCTGGCAACTCTTACTGGCCATTCGTGCATTAAAGTTAATTCTTTCTTCTTTTTATCTGATCCTTTTAACTCAGCTATAGGATCTGTAATCTTAAATTCTCCCTTTTCTTGAATGGATAGTAATTCCCCATTTGTATTTGGAGGAACAAGAATATTACACTTTATAGTCTCTGTCTCTTGAACAGAGCCCAGCACATCACCTCCTTTCACCAAATGACCTTTCGTTAAATCTTTATTTGGTTCGAACTGCCATTTTTTGTGTCTATCTAAAGCATTGATATGAATTCCTCTTTGGATAAATGATGAAGATAATGCCTTCTTTATTTGCTCTAATGGTCTTTGAATTCCATCAAAAATATTAGATAATAATCCTGGACCAAGTTCAGCCGAAAGAGATTTTCCTGTAGGATAAACAGGATCATTTATCTTCATTCCCTCAAGAGGTTCATAAACCTGAACTGTAGCAAAATCTCGTTCAATTTCGATAATTTCACCTATGAGTTTCTCTTCTCCAACATAGGTTATTTCTCCCATCCTATATGACGAAAGACCTCTAACTTCAACAGTAGAACCTTTTATTGTTACAATTCTGGCTCTTTCTTCAGTTGACTGAGGCATTTGTGCAATTGGAATTTATATAATAAATAGTTTACTCACTGACCATATTTATAGCACAAAACTTTAAACAAATAAATAGATTGTATTTTCAATGTCAAATCTGGAGTCATCAAAGAAAGCATTCGTTATTGGTGCTAGAGAAACTGTAAGAGGTTTTAACTTAATAGGTGTTCCAGGTCAGGAAGTATTTACACCTGAAGAAACGCTTGAAAAACTGGAAGAAACTTTGCAAGAAAACTATTCTTTGATTATTCTTTCTGCTTCTGCGATAATTGGAATCGAGGATACTCTTGAACACATTAGATTAGAAAATGCAACACCAATAATTGTTCTTTCGGATGTTAATGCGAAAATTAATCCTAGAGAATTAGAAACAAAATTTAGAAAATTTATAGGTTATTAGAACTTATTTCTCACTTTTTCACACAGTCTACTCCGTGCACTTTTTCAACTATTTTGAATTTAAGTTTCTCATAGATTCGTACTGCTGGTAGATTTGTTTCCTCAACCCAAAGAGTTATTTTTTCAATTCCTTTATCAAAAATAATTTCACACATTTTTGAGCTTAAATCAGAGCCCATACCTCGGTTACGGTTTTTGTTACTGACCCAAACTCCTCTAATTATTGCAAATGAGAATCGGTCATTTTGTACATAATGAGGAGTGAAAGCACATCCAATTAATTCATTGTTTTCTATTATTCCAACTCCTCCTAATCCTTGAGAAAAGAGAATTCTGCGTTTTAAACCAAGAAGTTTGGCATCTTCTAGGAGCAATTTTCTAGATTGATATACCTTTTGTGGAATGAAATTTTCTCTATCTAGTTCCATGCAAACAAATGTATTAATATTTTTACTCTGTACAGATTTATCCATGGGAATGAACTTTGTGAAATAGTCTTCAATGAGTTCCCTCCATTCTATATCAAAAGAAAGACTAAATTGTCCCTTTGGGTTGAAATTTTCTAGTATTTCTTTATTAGGAGGTCCAAAAACGGTTGTATGCAAGTCATAAGAACATCTGAAGGAGGCACCAAGGTTGTCTATGATCATTATTTCTGGACAAGTATAAATGTCCCATATCATGTATCCTAATCTAGCGATTCTAGTTTCAGATGCCTTAAAGAAACTCTCAAACTCTTCCATTATTGTCTAGATATTTGAAGGGGTATAAATCTCCTTCTAAAAATTTGTGTTAAACATATTTGGGACCATACAGTTCTTCATCAAGTTTGTTTAGATAATCCTTGTATTCTTGATTATTAGAGATTTTATAGGCTTTCTTTACTCTAACAGTTCCCTCATATTTTTGACCCATTTTGATCAGAGCTTGACCGGAAATGAATAATGCTTCATCATTTTCTTTTGATAAAGTTAGTAATTCATTGCATAGATTGAATGCTTTCTGTATGTTACCTTCAGCTAAATATAGTTTTGATAGTTTATTATAGATTGACGCGTTCACAGGTCGTGTTTTTTCTTCTACTTGTAATGCTTGGAGATATTTCTCCTTAGCTATATCATAATGTCCCATGAAGTGATAGAGATCACCAAGTTCTTCATAAAGGTCCTGATTAGTAGGTTCAAGCTCAATAGCTTCATTGTAAGCATCAGTTGCGGAAACGAAATTTTCAAGCTCCTTATAGCTTTTTCCTAATAACCTCCAAACTAAAATGTCTTCTCTCTTAGTTCTCAAATATGTTTCAAAACTTAGTACAGCTACTTGATACTCTCCCCGAGCCATTGCCAGTTTTCCTCTTCCAAGCCAAGATTGGGTTGCTCTCGTGTTCAGAGATGTAGACTTAAAATAATAATTTTCAGCAATCTCAGTTTGATTTCGAATTCTATAAATCTCTCCTAGAAGTTCATATGCTTCCCAGTAATCAGAATCTTCAGCGATAACACTGGACAATTCAGTGATTGAATCATCGAATTTACCCATTAAATAATAGACTTTTCCTTTAAGATATTTTAGACTAATATCGTCATATCTTGTTATTGCTCTAGTTAGATAAGATAGAGCTTCCTCATATAGACTATTTTCAATTAAGCTTTCGAGTAACTCAATCTCGTACTTTTTTTTATCCTCCCCTGTTTCCAACCCCAAGAAACCACCTTGATTGTATTAATATCTCGATTTAAAAAACTTTTTAATGAATTTTAAGAAAAATCAGTTGTAAGATAACTATTTAGATTCTCTTTTGATTAATTCTCTTTTAAGAACTTTACCTGCTGCGCTTAATGGTAAAGAATCGACAAATTCGAAAGTTTTTGGAATTTTGTACTTGGTTATGGATCTATTGATACAGAATTCTCTCATTTCATCTTCAGTGATTTTTTGACCTTCTTTTGCAACAATGAAAGCCTTCCCTACTTCTCCAAAATAATCATCTGGAACGGGTATAACAGTTGCAAGTGAAACTCCTGGGTGCTTGTAGAGTTCTTCTTCTACTTCTCTGGGATAAACTTTAAGTCCACCAGAATTGATAACATCTTTGGATCTGTCTACAATAAAGAAATATCCCTCAGAATCTATTCGCGCTAAGTCACCAGTTTTTAGCCATCCATCTGAAGTAAAAACATTGGAAGATTCTAAACCTTTACCAAAGTATCCTTTCATAACTTGAGGACCTAAAATGACAATTTCACCAACTTTACCCTCTTCTACTTCATCGAGAGTTTCAGAATCAACCAATCGGGCCAATGTGTCGGTGAGAGGTTTACCTATGGAATTGACAATCGCTTTACCGTAAGGATTGATATGAGTAACAGGACTACATTCAGTTAACCCATAACCTTCCGTAATCTCAATAGATGTCTTTCTCCTGAACTCTTCATGAACCTCTTTGGGTAATGCTGATCCTCCAGAAACGCAAACTTTGAGACTCTCTAAGTCATAACTCTTTATTTTTGACCGAAGAAGAGCTATGTACATTGTTGGAACACCGTAAAAAGATGTTGCCTTTTCCTCTGCCATTAATTTGAGTAAGCTCTTTGGATCAAATTTGGGGATTATGACAATCATTTCTCCCCTAAAAAGTGGAGCTAAGAAACTGCATTGCAAACCAAAACTGTGACACATTGGTAGAGCAGAAACAACGCAACCAGTAAATTCTTGTGGTATTTCCTTTGCCCATTCATTAAACTGAAGAGCATTTGCGAGAACATTAGAGTGAGTTAGCATCACAGCTTTAGCTTTTCCTGAAGTTCCGCCTGTATAGAGAAGAAATGCTAGGTCTGACTCTTTACTTCTTATTTCTGTTAGTTTTTCCTCTTTCCTAAGAATGCTTGATAATAATACCAGATCAGAATCTTGACTTGGAGTGATATCTTTTTCTGATTCTTCAGGGTCGTTGACAAGAATCTTTGCTTTAAATTGATATTGACTAACTATTTCAGAAACTTTATCGCAAAAAGAAAAATCTGTTATTAAAACCTTTGATTCAGAGTCTCTTAATTGAAAAGCAATCTCTCTTTGAGACAATCGAGTATTAATTAGAGTAACTTTTGCTCCTACTTGAAAAGATGCAAAAATCGAGATAACCATACCAATTGAATTAGGTAGCAAAATAGCCACTGTTTCGTCCTTTTCTATAGCATTTGCATCTAAAAAATAGGCTAATTTGTTGGTTTTTTCAATTATCTCTTTAGCTGTATAAACCTTTGATCCCTCTTTGAAAAGAATCTTATTATCGTCAAAACCTGCTGAAATTTCCACGAAATATTCTAATACTGATTTATCTGGATAGTTTATTTTCAAAGGTATTCTTTCTCTCCAGCTTGACTCATCCATTCTGAACCACTAATCATTTTTTGTTTGGTACATTAATGAACTTTATTGCGTGTAACCTTTTTGTTACCTATTTTGTTGAAAGAAAACGTTGATAAACATACATCTGGAAGTTCATTTGTTGGAAGGTTATAGTAAATTGTCCCCAGAAGAGAGTAGGCACAAAGATATTAAGAAATTAGAGAAAGACTATGATGAAGAGCTTTCTCAAATTGCAACTAGATATAATATTGAGTTTGATAATGATAAAGAAACTCTTTCTATTAATCTAGCTCTAAAAGGACAAGAAGCTTTAACCAATGGTCAAATCGAATCAGCAGAAGAAATATGTGATGTACTCTATAGTCTCGCAAGTAATTGGAAAGATGACTTTACTAAGATGAAAACACTACTACTGAATGCTCAGATAGCAAATTACAAGGAAGAATCGCAGTTAGAATATCTTGAAAACGCTCTTTCCTTAGCTAAAAGAATCAAAATTATTGATATTGAAATTGGAATAAGGGTTCAACTAGCTTTTGATTATTACAAAAGACGAAACTACAAGAAAGTCCTCAAAGAGATTAAGAAAATCCAAAAACATCCTGAGTTTTTCTTTGAAAATGCAACAATAGTTCTTGAGCTACAATCTAGAACCTATTGGGAAACAGATGAATATATCAAAGGATTTGACTCTACTCTTAAATGGTTTGACGTTCTAAAAAACTCTCTAAAAGATGTTCATTCTATTTTTCTTGTTATTGTTTATCTTCTGACAGTGATGAATTCTTTAGATCTCCCCTATACTAAAGAAAAGCTTGATGAGATTAAGAATGACATTTATAGCTTTTTAATACAGTTGGGTTCAGCTTCCCACTTATTTTCTGAAATGCTGAATAATCTTGATGTTTTGTTTGCCAAATCCCTTATGCTTGTAGAACCTGAAATCTTGTATCAATTTGCAGATTTGCTGCTACAATCTTCCAGATGGAATGATGAGGAAAAGTACTTATTTTTGTGTCAAAAACTGTCAGATGCCTTTCATAACATTAACGACTTCAAGAAAGCTCAAAACTTAATGGAAAATGCACTTCAGTTTGCTAAAGAGAAAAAGTATTCTGAAATTGAATCTCTTATAAAGCATAAAATTACAGAGATTTCTAGTTTGATTTTTTATTTTATGTCTTTCAATCCTCTATTTGATCCATTTAGTGTAAAATCTATTACAATAAACACTGATGATCTCAAGAAACAATCGCATTTACAGGTCATGAGCCCTAGTACCAATAATTTTCCTACAACTTCTTATTCACAGTTTCTAAGAATCATCGAAAAAGCTTCATATAGTTATATATATGAAAAATCACTGAAAATCGAAGGATTTACTGTTGAAGAAGAACGGTGTTTTTTCGTTCTTGATTTAGAGATAGAAAATGAAAGAATAATGCTTCTTATGAAAGAAGATTTCAAAGTAGATTCTGCAGAATATCAGTCATTGCACTCAACTTTATCTCCCTATTATTCAGTTATTGGTTTATTATCAGATGAAAGAAAAAGTACAATGAATGAAATTGAAGAAATAGAAGAAGTTTTACTTAAAATTCAAAGAGCTATCAATTGTCCTGCTTCTAAAGCTATTATTTACCTGCCTGAGAAAAAACCACAATTAAACCTATTCCGATTTTATCTCCAAGAAGGTGGTTTTAGAGATCTAAAAGTTAAAATCTTAGATTCAGCAATGAAACTGAAGACTTCATTTGATTTCCTGAAAATTCCAGATATTTTGCAAATTTTTCAAGCAGATCCTATAACCATCTTTGATCTCTCTCTGAGAGAAGTTGATAATTTGAATCCATTATTAAAATTAATTACTCATGCTTATAGCGTTAATGTATCATCTGAAACAATGCACGATTTCTTCCAAGCATTAATTGAAGATTTCCTAAAGAGAAGTGATACTAGATTTTGGAAAGATTTTTACTATCAATATGCTTGGTTGCAAACTAAAGGGATATACCTATCTATATCAAATGAGTTCCATGAAAAGAAAAAAGCTTTAAACGATAAATTGGTTGAAATTGCATATAAACTAGATGAAGGAGAGAAAATTTTGGAGAGCCTATATTATCGAACCTTTATGGGAATTGTTGCTAAGAGTGATAACTTCATGCAAGATTTTGAGGTTTTTAAAGCTAAATCAATAGATTATAAAAGCAGGAAATTTGGTGTTATATCTAAACTTATCCAGCTTTTTATAGATGAAAATTTAGACGAAGAGTACAATCTGGTTGAAACTCTCAATTTACTCTGTGAATTATGTGAATTCAAAGATTGGGACATTTTATTAGAATTATTTATCTATCTTCTTGGCGAGTTACATGAGATTAAACCTCTATTTGAAATATGTAAAGAACGGGATGTTAAAGACAGTGGAATATATCTGTATCTGCACTTAATTAAACATTTAGTCAAAATTGAGAAACATAATTCAGCTATTGAACTGCTAAGCTGGGTTCTTAATACAATAAATAGTCGGAAAGAGAAGTTTCACTTCTCTGAACACATTTGGAATTATCTATTTGTTACAGCAAACATGTATATGTATTCCCTTACTAGTAAAGTTACTGATAAAATCTTAAAGAAATTTGGCGTGGATAAAAATGACGTTATTCGAAGCTTATTAGATAAAAAAGAATGGATTACCGATCCTTTATTCCTAGTTGAACTTCTTAACGATTATATCTTAACATTACTTGATAAATCGAATTTCTCTGAGGCTGAAAAACACTATCGCTGGGTTGAGCAATTAATGTTCTATTACTGGGATATATTTACCAACGAAAATAACAAAGATTTACTGAAAAACGTTAACGAAATTAAAAAGAGAATCGAAAGTCAACACTTCATATAATAAGTGTATCTTTAAACAATTAACAATTTACGCTATCTATTCTGTAAGGGTGTAATTAAATCAGCCTTACATAGATATTCATGTATATTTCACTTTATAAACAGTTTTGGTGTTATTGTTCCACAATGCGTCTAATTCTAATTTTGTTAAGGTTATGTCACTGTAATCCATAATAATCTTTATGAATGATGGTACGATTGAAAGTGTGTAAAATAAATATTTCAATGATAGTTCATATCCATAATTGGTGTCAAATTCATGTCTTCTGAACACGATATAGCTATAATCTCTGTGGGGTATAGGGACAGTCCTTTCACAAAAGAAATAATTCAAAATGACATAATCCCTTATTCTATTATAGCTAATAACTCAAGTGATTTCCAAATCCATCACGCTGATCCCTCAAAGATACTTTTTTACAGCCTTGAATTCACCAAAATAATTGAGATTATTGCTAAGAAAAGTATGGATTCATTAGCAGTTTTTGAAACCTTAGGACAATTTTTTGAATTTTACAATCCCTTGCATCTTTCAACACTTAATTACCTAATATCAAAGTATGCTACTAGTATAAAACCTAAAAATAAGGAATACATGCAGGCATGGAAAAACATCACTACAGCCATATTTAACCGTGAATTTATTTACCCACTATTTGAAGAGAGTAGAATTTTCCATATTAAAGAAGGAGAAGTGGAAATTCCAGTACGTCAATTCCTAATCTCTTCTGAATTAGAAAAGAATAAAGAAAACTCAAAGAATAACAATAAAGCTCTAAATCAAGTTCTTGAAGATATTACCGGTATAATAGATCTTGAAGAAAATAGTAAAATGAAAATAAGCTCTAGTGCTGTAAAAAAAATCACATCAGCATCAGCTGTTATCATAATTCCAACAGATATAGTTTCTTTATTCATTTTGTTCAATTCCAATCACTTCAAAGAAACTTTACAAAAATCTGATGGAGAAATAGCGATTATTTCCCCATTCTGGCCTGGTAATGAGATTAACAAAATTGAAAAAACAATACTTCAAAAAACAAATTTTGAAGCAAATCTTGTGAGTGTTGCAAAATTAGTTAAAGACTGTGTGGATGCAGTAATAATTGATACAAAAGACAGTGATTTAGTTCCTTCTCTTAGAGAAGAAGGAGTTACTGTTTTAGTGGAAGATTTATCTCCAGAAAACCAATCAACACAAGAATTTCTGGATACAGTTCTAAAAAGTATTGAAATTTCATTAGATACAATTACTGTTGAACCTCAAGGTTTGATTGAAGGTTTAGGAGAAAAACTTGTCAGTTTATTTAGGGTTCGAGAACCTAAACAAGAAAAAGAAGAAGTTAAGACTCTTGAAATCTCAATTAAAGAGGAAGATCTAGAACTTATAGAATCAATATTTGAAGAAGAGATTTCAGAAGATGAACCAAAGAAAATGGAAACTGAAATATTTGAAGATTTGTCTGAATCTGAAACTCTTACAGACGAGTTTGAAATGGAAGTAATTGATACTGAAGAACCTATTCAAACAATACCTGCTCCACCTCCAAAAGACGTGAGTATTGATAGTGAATTTTACCAGCCAAAAGCTGAAGGTCAGTTTGTACTACCTGGTATTGAACAAATTACACAATTTGAATTGGAAGAATTAGATTCTTTAGATGTCGATGAACACATCATAACTTCTTTTATTGAAAGAGCAATGACAAGCAATGCTACAGGAGTGGAGGTTGTTTTTTCTGATTTATTGTCTTTGCAAAACAATCCTCTATTAATAGATAAAATCTTTCAAACGATACTCAAGCGATTGATAAAAGTTAGAGAGCTAAATCCAGAAGAGAAAATAGCTGATATGATCACCTATTTATCAGCTCACAAGCCTGAGTATTATCACGAAAAGCTGAACACTTTGCTTGAAGATACTCTTAACTCTGAAGAAGAAAAAGGCTTTTATCAGAATCTAAAAACAACTTCTTTAGTTGTTAAAAGTTCTTTACTTATTGCAGGGGATGTAATTGATAAATTCATGCAAAAGAATATTGTTACTTCAGATGCTTATGTTGAAGATAGACTGAAACGCATGGTTAGTGCTTTTGGAGTTGCCAGTGTTGATTTATTACAATTATTATGCAGAATTCTTGTCAATATTTACAAACAAGAATTGGAAAAGGAAGAATCAGATGAAACTATAACTCGAAGAATTATTTCATTTTTAACTATGTTTGATGGACTTAGTGTGGCCATATCTCTGGTAACATTAGGGTCAGAAGCAACAGTAGAATCTATTACAAATGCTATTAAGGAGATGGCTTTGAATAATTCCTTTAAGAAGATAATTACAGATGTTTTAACTGTCTTTAACGAAGGTTCTTATGAGGATTTGGTGAAAGCTTTTCAAGGACGTATTTTACCCGAAAACGTAGAATTTGAGATGATGAAAAAGAAATACATCACCAGTCTTTCAAAAGTTGGTTCAATACCGTTAGAACTATTCGCTGAAAGAATTGGATTATCAGTTGATAGAGCAGAAAAAATGATTTATGATATGATTTTGCAAGAAGAAATTCCAGCAAGAATCGAATTAGTTAGTGGAAGACTCTATATCGTTCAAGATATTGATGAAGCTGAGGTTATAACAGAAGAATCAACTGAAGAGATAACAGGAGTGAAAAAGGAAACTCTTGAAAAAACTGATGAAGAAGTAGAACAACTTGATCAGAAAGAAGTTACAGAGACGCTCGAAGAACATCCTGAGCAAATAGGAACTGAAAAGATTTTAGAGAAAGAATTTGCCTGTACTCAATGTCAGAAATCTTTTAAGACAGAAAGAGGTTTAAAAATGCATATAAGCAGGGTTCATAAGAAATAATCTAGCTCATGGGATAACCTTCTACTCAACTAAAAGTTTCATTTTTAAGATAGATTTTTTTATTCGACCAAAGATGTTTATTTATGAAGAAATTCCAGATTGCTGTAATAGGTTCAGGAAATATCTTAGAAGATTCAGAAGAGTATTTATTAGCAAGAATATTAGGAAAACGATTAGTTGATAATGATTTCATAATTTTATGCGGAGGATTGAAAGGGGTAATGAAAGCTGTATGTGAAGGAGCTAAGGAATCTAAGCTGTATTCTTATGGTCATACAATTGGCATTCTACCATCATTAGACAAATCCTCTGCAAATCCTTTTGTTGATATAAAAATCTCAACTGGTATGTCCAACGCTAGAAATCAAATAATCATTGCTTCTGCTGATGCAGTTATAGTGGTTCGTGGAGGTGCAGGAACTTTATCTGAAATTTCATATGCTTGGCAAATGAATAAAACAATAATTGCACTCAAGAAATCTGGTGGATGGGCAGAAAAACTAGCCAACTCAAAAATAGATGGAAGTAGAGAAGATAAAATTATTTCAGCTTCATCTGTATCTGATGTTTTGATGTATTTAGAAAAGATCCTAATCAGACAATGATATCAATAGACTTTAAAGATTAAATATGAGTGTAATTTTATGTTAATTTGTTTGTTCAGATTAGAGGATGTTGGTCCAAACCTAGTTGAAATGGTATTAGACAGAAATGTTGAATTTGATCAGGATACAATAGACAAATTCACATTCTCAGGATCAGTAACTTATTCTCTAGTTTTTCAAGGAATGGTTACTCTTGATGATATGGCTTCAGAGCTTTATGGTCCTTTCCCATTTGCTTTTTCTTCAGGGTTCGTTCAATATGCTTTTTCATTTATTGCTGCTGATAAGACAATGAAAGATAAAAGGATGAAAGAAAAAACCCTTGGTTTAATTATTATGCTTGTACCAGAGATGGTTTCAAAGATAGATACTTTTAGAGAAGAGTTGGCTAAGGTTCTAGTATATAAATTTCACAAAGTTTACAAAATAAATCAAGTTAATACTGTTTTTCTAAAAGATATCATTAGCTCCTATAATAAAATATTACAGGATCTCCTAAGTTTTAAGCAAGCAGATTTATTATCCGAACAAATACTAGAGTTTCTTCAAGTAAAAGAAAAGCCTAGAAAGAAAGAAACTATTACTGATATTGGAGTTATCTATCCTAAAGAATATACTAGTTTTATCAAGAAATACTATGCTTCCTTATTAGGTTCCTTACCTTATACCGAAACCAACTATTCAGGAGACAAAGCAGTAATCAAAACTCAAACACATGAGTTTAGTTTTGTGATGGATTCGAAAGTTGAGGATAATTATTTGAATAAACAAAGTGCATTAATTCTCTTAGCAAATGTTAAAGGAAAGAAATTCTCAACTCTTTATCAAGTGTTAAAAAAACTCAAGTCTAAACCTAAGATAGCATTAGTCGTTTCCCTTCCAGACAATATTGAAAAAGCAAGTGGTGAGTATGCTAAATTCTTTACAGGTCTTCAAAGATATATTGGTGATTTACCATTCTTTTCAGCAAGTTTTAATACAAATTATGAGTTTAAAACAAAAATGTTAGAAGCTCTTTTTTGGACACTTTCACCAGATTAATTTGTTCAAAATTTACATTATTTTACTTGACTTTTGTTTAATGATTTCTTCTTGTATGTTAACACCTATTCCAAATTCTTTAGGAACAGATATCGTTCCATCATCATTCAATTCGAAGATTGGATCTATGATATAATCAGTATAATATCTAGCACTTTCACTAATGTCGTTTGGTAATGAAAAAGTACTCAGACTTGCAACAGCAACATTCTTAGCCCTTCCTATTCCTGTCTCTAACATCCCCCCACACCATAAAGGAACTTTAACTGATTCTGATAATTCGTGAATAAGTAGGGTTTCAGTTATTCCTCCTACTCTTGCGGGTTTTACATTAATAATTTTGCAAGCATCTATTTCAACAGCAACTCTTGCATCATCAACACTTTTTATAGATTCATCCAAGCATATTGGAGTAGCTAGTTCCTTCTGAAGTGAAGCATGGTCAATAATATCAAAATACTGTAATGGTTGCTCGATCATCATTAGGTTATATCTATCTAAGTTAACGAAAATATCTTTATCTTTTAGCCTATAGGCACTGTTAGCATCTACCATTAGAGGTAAGTCTGGATACTGATCTCGTATTCGTTTAATTATTTCAACATCCCATCCTGGTTCAATTTTAATCTTAACTCTTTGATAGCTTTTTTCTAGAGCTGCTTTAATCTTATCTAGAAGAATATCAGGATTTTGTTGAATTCCTAATGAAATTCCTGAAGGTATCTTATCTTTTGTCCCTCCAATTAATTTTTGTAAAGATTTCTTATTTATTCTACCAAAAAGGTCCCAAATAGCATCTTCAACACAGGCTTTTGCCATTTGATTACCTTTTATACTTTTACAGATATCCTTGAACTCTTTAGGATGATGTAGTTCCTTTTCTTTAATCCAAGGTATAATGAATTCTGAAATTATATTAGTGCAAGAACTAATGGTTTCTCCAGAGTACCAAGGACCGTTCTCCGATACACACTCTCCCCAACCTTTTTCTCCTTCAGACTCTAAACAGACAAGTAGCATTTCACGCTCTTTTGTTTCTCCAAAACTTGTTCTGAATGGATGTCGTAAGTTCATTTTAATTAGGTAAAGACCAGCTTTTTCTATTTTCATATTAACAACCTAGCTATGAAATTCATTTATAGTTTCTCTATAAAATATTATCTCTTCACTTTTTAAGGATATGAAAGCATCTCATTGATTTATCTTCTTTCATTATCACAAAATCAATTATTTTATAGCCTTTACTGAAATAATTTTTAAAACTGTCTCTCGTTTTGTTTCTCCATTCTATTGCAAGAGTTTTATTTTTAGTTAAATAATCTATAATGTTACTTGGAATTTCGATAGATAAAAGGGATTTTGGGTTTGTTAACTTCATTTCAGTAATTTCTAGAAATATTCCTTTTCTTCTCGTTTTTAAAACTAAATGATTCTCATTTGTTACAATTTCGGTGAAATCTCGTTGTTTGTGAGCCAGATATTCTTTTACATGGTCAGAATTAAGATACCAATTACAGTATAATCTATCTGTCTCCAGTCCTACATTGAGTGCATCTTTCATTTCCCCCCAATAATTTACATTATATGTTGCACAAGTAGCACCAAGCTTATGTAAGTTTAAATAACAATTTTTTGATTGTAAAGGATCAAAAGTCCAGTTAATAAGCTTATATCCATTTTTCAAAGCCCAATTTCTTTGTTCTAATTTGAGCTGAAGTCCAATCCCTTGATTTTGATATTTTTCTCTAACAGCATTGTGATGGGAATAAATAAAAACACCATATGGGTCCTTATTTCCTATCCAACCCCATGTATAACCAAGAAGTTCTTCTTTTAGGTATGCACCAATAACTACACCTCCACTCTTCAGAGTTGCGTAAATTAGTCTCTTTGGAACTAGCTCAACATCTGGCATTTTCCAAGCATCGCGTTGAATATCTTCTAAATCAGGATATTCGACGAAATTTAATAGTTCCCTATATTGAATCGCTTCTTTCATTTCTTACTACCTATTTCTTGTCAAAGGACAGTGATTGAACCGTTGGATTAGAAAGAGATTCGAATAAGATTATTGCAAAAGCATTGCCTAGATTACTTGGAGTTAATCTTTCTCCTTTGGTTAATCTACGTATTTTGAATTTCAATTGTTGAATGATTGTGTCCTTATTTTCTTCAATATACACATGAGGATCAGATACAAATTTCGCATATTGACGAATGTCTATAATTGGTAAAGCCATTTGAGGATATTCTTCGAAAATACTGAACCACGTTTCAAGTAAATACTGCATATATCTCTGTTGATCTGCTATATCTTGAACTCCAAATTCTTCAATTGCTAATCTCTTCAGAACTCTTTCGATGTTTTTCTCGAGATTTTGACGCTTTATTTCTGTCAATTCTCTCTGAAGTTTTAAAGTTTCAAATAGTGTTTGTTCAATAGCTGCTAGAATCTGTTCAATTCTTCCTTGGTCAATTTTTATTTGATCAAGTTTTTGATACTCTTTTTTTACAATTGCATATTTCTCTTCAAGTTCTCTTTTTCTCTTTATTATCAGTTTTTCAAAAGTATCCTTCAAATCTTGATAATATGGTTTAATCAGATTCATCTGAATTAAATCAAAGAGAACCTCTTCTTTATCCCCTATAGGATAGTTTGTAAGAATCTTTTGATAGATCTTTCCTGTGGTTTTGGGTATTCTCTCAAAATCTTCTTCTTGAATTATTTTCTCTAAAGCATGAGCAAATATTGACGCGATAAAGCGCAAATCAATTGAAAATTCCCCTACTTCAAAATATAGATATGCCTCAGTAAGAGCATCCACAAAGTTACGTAAAACCAGAATAGATTGAACTATATTATCTTCAATATTCAAACTACTCAATTCAATAAAATGATGAATTATGTGTTTAGAGGAGTTCATCACAGCTTTAATACAATTTACAAAAGAAGCCAATAGACCCACAAATTCATCATCAGTGCAGCTCATTTTTTTATCAGTTGCTTCAAGTAGAGCTGAAATATCTTCAGCATAAGCCAGAGGTTCATATTTCTTTATCAAATCATCAGTAATAATGATTCCATAAATTGCCAGAGCCATATCTTTTTTCTGTGGAGATAAGAAACCAATTTCGGTTTTTAGTTCTTTTCTAAGTTCATTTAGAAACGTAGGTTGTGTTAAGATGAAATGGCGCATTTTTGATTCTAAATTTGAATAAAGAGTGCTGAAATCATTTACTATCTCAACAACATCTTTTGAAATATATCTTAGCTCTTCTGAATTGAAAATGTCTCTACTCAATTAAACCACACCTCCGAAAATGGAAAAAATCCTCTCGAGATTTTCGATAGTTTTTAATTCTCGAACTTTAACATAAGGAGTTACTTTCCAACCCCTTAGTTCTGTTTTCTGAATTATCTTATTTGGATCAAAATCCCCTGAAATACCACTCTTTACATCTCTCAGGATAACTGGGAGTGATACTGCTGATATAAGATTTGAGGATTTATATCGAGTGTCTGTTATGCATGCAAATATTGTTATTTCATTTTCTGATTTGCATTCAAATTCAAAGAAAACTCTGACTATATCATTTGTATCCTTTATCCTATAATGTGCAATTGAAGGAATTGATATTTTTTTATTAAGTTTAAGTTCAGAAAGTTGATTTAAAAGAAGGATAATTCTTCTTGGTACAAATGAGTTCTGGATAAATTCAAATATTTTTTGGGGTGAAACTTCATCTTTTGATATTACAATTTGCTCAAGTTTTTCTGGATAAACGAAAGAAACATTTTCTATTTTGAGCAAAGGTGGTGCTAGAACTATCTCTCCACCACAATCACACATTGTGAGAGTTTCTTCTCTATTATCAGAATATATCCTACCACATTTTCCGTTACATTGTTCTAAATCTCTCTGAATAAATGTGTTCATAAACAAAGCAGAAGTTATAACAGGAGTTATGCTAGTTTGTTCTATTCCCCCTCTAAGACTTGCTTCTTGACATATTTGCCAATGATAAAACCCTCCTAACATTTCAAGGTTTTTTTCTATTTCATCTAAAGAACTATTTTGAGTTAGAATACCCTCCTCAATTTGATGTTCAATTCTCTTAACAACTCCCTGTAAAGCATCAAGAATTCGATTGGTTTCAATTGATGCATTTGTCAAATTAATGTCATTGAAGTATGAGAAAAACAAATTAAAAAAGAAGATATCATCTTTGCTTTTTAGCAATGTTATTCCCGATTCTTGACCTTTTAAATTGTCAATGGGTAACGAATTGAGTTTTAAACCTTCAAGAATGATATTCTTTTCATAAAAACAATCAGAAAATTTAACGTCTTTGAAAAGCGCAGTTAGTTGTTTTTTAATACTTACAGAAGAAGTAGACCCATCTGATTCCAATGCTTCAAAAAAGTGAATAGGTAATTCCAACTCCTTATCCAAGATTTCACAAGCAAGAATATTGTAAATATCTCTCGTATCTTCCATGCAGAATTCTCCTTATTTCTTTCAAGTGTTAGATTTTTTCTTATTTAATCAAAGTATAGCCTACATTCAGTTGAAGAGTTTTTCAACTTTTACATAATTTTCGCAAATTAGTGTGAAAATCACAAAAAAACTAATCTACTGCAATTGAATCTCTTTCAATTGCAATTGTAGCAATTTTTTTGAAAGCTGTGTAAAGATTTACCTTAGCTTTGGCGGAAACCTCAAAATAAACCGTATTGATGTTTTCAGCATACTGAGTAGCTTCTTCCTTTGTAACCTCTCTAGATTCCTCCAAATCCAGTTTATTACCTATTATAACGACTGGAATTTCACCTACAGTTTTCTTTAACAATTCATGCCAAAAATCTAGTTTGTCAAAACTTTCTTTTTTAGTTATATCAAATATTAAAGCAGCAACAACAGAACCCTTGAAATAGGTAGGTAAGATAGGGAGGAACTTTTCTTGTGATCCTGAATCTCCAATAATTATCCTTATTTCTTTACCTTCAATAGTGGTGTTCCAAATAAGAAAATTGGCTCCTAAAGTAGGCTGATGAGAAACTGGAAAAGCATCTTGAGCTTGTCTTAAAGCAATGGATGTTTTTCCTACTCCTGGTTCTCCACAAAGTGAAACTTTGAAGCTTGATTCAGTCATTACTTCTGAACATCTCTTTTTCTCACTTTAAAGCATTATTATAATCCTAAAGGAGAAAAAGAAAACCATTTATACAGATATTAAAATCACTAGTTGACTGAGTATGTCTGAAAGAGAACAATGCGGAGATTATGAAATTTACCTTGACAACGAGGACTGGTGGGTAATCAAGAATTTAATTTCTGGTACTATTTTAGGTAAATTTTTGAAGAAAGAAGATGCTCTTGATAAAATCGCTGCTTTCCTTCAGAGTGATGATGAAAGAACCGAATCCGAATCAGTTTGTTGAGAAAGATGCATTCAAATGATTCATGCTTTCGAATAATTAACAAAAAAAACAGATGTCTATTGTTAGATTGTTCAACTCAGATTTTCTGGATTTTGGAACCAAACTCAATTCCAAAGGATCTCATTAATCAACAGCTGAATTTACAAGTTTTAGAGAAGAAAATTTTGAGATCTGATAATTCTTATTTGCAAAAATTAAAAGAAAATGTTGAACTCCTAAGAAAATTGAATTTCTTTGTTCCATTTAAGGGAGGTATCCAGGAAAATAATTCCTGTCAATATTCAGATATTACTCAGATTTATGTGAATCCATCTTTGGACTGCAATTTGAACTGTTGGTTCTGTTACGCAAAAGATGCAAGAAATAAGAACAATTCAAAATTAGATTTTGAAGATATAAGCAAAGTAATTCTACCTATTCTGGATTATAAGAAAGAAAACAACTTTTCAGATTCTATCGGCTTTTCTATTGGTTTTACAGAGGAGTTAACACTCAATTTTCACCTTTTTAAGCGAATTAAAAGCTTTATAGATAAAATAAAGAACCAATACGAATTCTCAATATTCCTTTTTTTACCTTCAACAAATTTAATGCAAGCTACAGAGGAGTATGTAGATTTTATCAATGATTACAAGCATCTAACTGTTTCCATTGATTTAGACAACAAGAATCAAGTTAACAATGTAGTTCAAAACATGGAGAAATTCAATAGAGATGTTGAAAAACACTTGATCATACCTATTCATTCAAAAATCAAAAATATCTATGACATATACACTAGATTCTCAAATTATTTTGATTACATCTCTCTGAGACCTGTGAGAGTTAAAATAAATTCCAAGTATCCATGGACATTAGAAACTCTAAACAATATTAAGATGGAAATTTCTAAACTATTTAAAAAACTACTCTCATTGGATGATGAAAATCTTCTTTCATTTTTTGAAAAAATCGGACCAACTGATTATTTTGTGCGATATTTTCATCGGATTATTGAAAGGCAGAAGCTGGATAAAAGATGCATTGCTGGGAAAACTGCATATGCAATAAATTCGATTTTGGAAATATCTCCATGTTCAAGTTTGTCTGATTTTGAAGGTTTATCTGTTGAAATATCTGACTTCAATATTCAAGATGCACTTGAAAAATTGAGAAAAAAAATACCCAACTATAGAGAAACAGAGTGTTCAGTCTGTTATATTCAAAGTTATTGTGGTGGTCCTTGTATGGATTGGGTTGTTAAATTAAATGATCAAAATCTACTTCATCCAAATAAAATAGAATGTGATTTTAACAAGCATATTGTAGAAGAAACTCTATTTTTCATCTCTTATTTGATTGAGAGTAGGAAAAAATTATTTGATTTAATTATCAAAGAAAGGAAATTGAGGAATAGATTGAACTATCCCTTGGATTTTAATCAGTTTTCGAAGTTCTTTAGTTGAATTAAGGTAGCCATCCAATTAAGGTTGGGAAGTCTGAAGGACTAAATAGAGTAACTTGGAAAGCATAAAGAATTACCAGAAGTAACCAACTTAGAGCAAACCAAATTATCATTGTACCGAATGTTGCGTAAAGTGCTCTTCTTTCAGATATTCCTCCACCTACTACCCAAATTATCCAGCAGATAAGAAATATGATTATTCCAAAAGTAATAGCTCCTGCACTTCCAATAAAGTTGAAATTCACACCGAATACCCATGCAAGAGCAGCGACTACGGCCATTATTAAATTCAACCAACTCCATTTCTTTACTTCTCTTCTAAACATAATTGAACACATTATTGCTGCAGCTAAGTAAAAGAGAACTGAGTTAATTATTATCACAATTATTATGTGAACACTTGGACTTAATGCCATATCAACTGTGAAGACAGTTGAATAAATAAGTTTTATTCTAAAAAGCGTAAACTTAACTATTTAGAATCCTATGTATAATATCAAATGTTCGTTCCACCAAGAAGACATCATCATCAGCAAACCTGCACAATTTGCAATCAACAACAGATAATCTCTTCTTCCCTCGGTGTCTGTAAATCATGTCTTACTAAATATGAAGCTGAATCTCAGGATTTGATTGAACTAGCACATTTGCATGCAAGGGAAAAATTTTCTCTTCCACTTTATCCTCCAAAGGGAGATTCCTTCTCTTGTGATTTGTGTAATCATAAATGTAGTTTTTCTGATAATGACCTCAGTTATTGTGGTTTAAGATATAGTAAGGACGGGAAATATGTTTCATTATCCACTAAGAATTTAGCTACTTTGGATTATTATTTTGATCCTTTACCTTGCAATTGTTGTGCAGCATGGTTCTGTCCTGCTGGAACAGGAAATGGATACCCCGAGTATGCTTATAGGAATGGAAAAGAATCAGGATATAATAATCTCTCAATATTTTTCTATGGCTGCTCCTTTGATTGTTTATTTTGTCAAAACAAAAATCATAAAAATGTGAAAATGGGTTCAAAAGTATCAATTGAAACATTAGTTTCATCATTCAAAAATAATCCTAAGGTTTCGTGTGTTTGTTTCTTTGGAGGTTCTCCTGAACCACAATTCAACTTTGCTTTAGAGCTGTCAAGAAGAATCGTTGAGATAGCTAAATCAGAAAAGAGAATAGCTAGAATCTGCTGGGAATGGAACGGTTTTGGAAATCAGAAATATATAGAACAAGCTGCTCAATTATCTTTGCAATCGGGAGGGAATATTAAATTTGATCTAAAAGCATGGACACCTCAAGTTCATAAAGCTCTAACTGGAGTGGATAACAAAAAAGTTCTAGAGAACTTTGAGTTTGTTGCCAAGAATTTCTTTGAAGAAAGACCCAATTTACCTGTTTTAAACGCAACTACACTGCTAGTTCCAGGATATATTGATTTAGAAGAAGTAGAAAAAATAGCTTCTTTTATTTCTAGCTTTAATCCTGACATTCCTTATTCATTGCTGGGTTTCTATCCTCATTTTGAATTTTCTGATTTACCTTTTACATCCTTAGAGCATGCAGAAAAGTGCTATGATATTGCGTCAGAACATCTCAATCAAGTTAATATTGGAAATAAACACCTATTTAGATAATAGATATAAATAACAAAGGTTTAAATTTAATATTCTAGTGTTTGTTTTGATATGGATTCTCCTATAATGTTGATCTTAGGTGTAGGATTATTAGCTGTGATTTTAGTATTTTTTGCTCTTCTAGTAATTTTGAAGATCTTAAATTCTAGGATTAAACATTACTGGAAAATTTCTCTTATTATTTTGATCATCGCGATTCTTGTAGGTGCAGGTGTTGGTTTCTTCTTTTTAATCATTAATATTTTTTTGTGATCTTCTTGAATTTTTAATCTTACCAATAAGAAAGAAATGACTTTGGCACAAACTACAATAGCTGTTAACTAATCACTATCAGTTTTTATTTCATTCATTTTTGATAACAACCAATTTATACACAAAACTACTTGTATATATGATGAAGTTTTCTTCGAAATTTAGCTTTTTGCTAGTTTCATTAATATTGATAATTCCAATAGTAACTAACAAATCATTCTCATATACGTATGAAAATTTAAGTGTTGTTCAAACAAGAATAACAGATCTAAGTTGGCCTCCAGAATCTGAACTGGGAAATCTAAAATATGGTGAATCTACTGGATTCTCTTGTAGTATAATATATGAGATTATCAATAATAATTCTGAATTTTCAGTTTATTCAGGTTCATTTCCATATTTTATTCCACGAATAAATGCTAGTTTTGTTGACCCAATTTTAGAAGTTGGAATTAGTTATATCTTCCTTGCTGCTGGTGGATATATCAAAATCAAGGAAGGAATTGATGAAAAAAATAGTTATATCAATTTCTTTGTGGAAAACTATTATAATGAGACCTTACCTTTAGGGAATTACACTCTATGGTATGATGTCACACATGCTGATGAACTTATACTATCTCCGTTTTATTCATTTATTAATGTTACAGAGAATCAAATCTTAATAACTCACCAAGGTATTAACAAGACTTTAACTTATCCTGAACTAGTGGAGACCAATATAACAAATTATCGTCTTGTTTCCACAATAGCAATCATAGTAGGTTGTTTGCTTGTAAAAAGGAAAATAGAACTATCAAATTCACCCAATTAACTTAAGAAAATGACTTTCACATTTGTTTTTGCAATCACTATTACCAAATCCTTGAATTGGTGAAAATTCGTTTAGCTTATTTATGGTTTGATATATTTCACATTCCTTTTTCTGGTTTATGGAAACTGCAATACCTAGAATATCACTTGCTTTGCTCATTGTTACCTGATCAATATGCCAATGCTTCTTCTTTTGTTTTCTAATATGTCTATGTAAACGTGAAGTTAAACCTCCAGCTCCAAAAGCACTTCCCACATAGATATAAAACCCTCTTTCTAATTCAATTTCTTCTTCTCTAATATCAATTGTAATATTTTCTGAAATATGTAAAAATAATAGATAAGTACCACTTAGCCCTTGTGTAAATTCTATCAGAGGACCTGTAAGAATAATTATCCCTCTTCTAATTCTAGTGCTTTTTCCCAATAATCTAGTGCCTTCTCTTCTTCTCCAAGATCTTCTGAGATATCTCCAAGCATTCTATATAATTTGGCTTCTGTTTTGATATATCGCAATGCATCTTCTAGATAGGCATTTGCTTTATCATAGTCTTTCGATGCCCAGGAGAGAGAAGCAAGTGACATAGATGCTTCTAAGAAAGTTGAATCCCTGCTTAAACACTCTTCATAATACCGTATAGCCTCTTCGATATTAGCTAAGGAAGCATAGATATTTGCCAAATTAAAAAATCCTAGTACATTATCAGGATCCAATTCAATAACTTTGGAGAAGGAATCTATTGCTTGAGTAAACTCTTGTTTTGCTTCTAAGGTCTTCCCTAGTTGAAACCAGGCCTGCAAGTCCTCTTCATTGATTTTAGTTACTGATCGAAAATAATCTTCAGCTCGGTCATAATTGTCTAGATCTAAATAAGTATCTCCAATTTGCATGAGAATTTTTTCGTTTTTTGGGTCGAGTTGCTCAGCTTTCATTAGATTGTTCCAGCTTTCAATTTCATTGCCCATCTTCTTGTAAATGGTTGACAAAATACTATAAACAGATATATTTTCTTCATATTCAAGGAAGTTTGTAAATGCCTTAGTTGCATCAACGTACTCCCCTATTTCATAATATAAATCTCCTATTTTGTTCCAGAGAAGGTATCGTTTAGGATCTAATTCACATATTTTCTTCCATGAAATGAGAGCTTGATTCCAGTTCTTCAAACTATAATATGCATCTCCTAGAAGTTCTAATGTTTCTAGATTTTCAGGATTGATTTCTATTGACCGATTAAGATAATTGATAGTAAGTTGTGAGTTGCCAGTTAGATGATAGATTTTTGCAATGAAATTTAGAAATTTAACTTCATTTTCATAATGAGAAACTTGTTTCTCCAAGAGCTTAATAGCTTCAGCAATCTTGTCTTGGTCAATCAATCTTTCGACTTCATCAAAGATAGCGTTTAAATCATTTTCCTCAAGCATCAATATTTAAACAGAAATCTTCCCTTAAGAATATTGCGAAATAATGTTTTCTTTAGAACAGAAATACAGAAAATTTTAAGTTCAACATTGTATTCAGTACTACAGATGTTTCAGGTTATAGCTAAAAGGGATGATGAAGTAGGATATCAGATATCAATTTCAAATTTGCCTGCTGAACTATCAAAGGATTCTATCGTCTTCATGCCTGAATTGTCTACAAAACATCAACACACAAAATATGTGTCTAAATATACTCATACAACAGGTAATGTGATTGTGAAGCTTGTTAGAAGTGATGGTTTTGATCCCTTTGGAAGACCAAAGTCATTATCTCACAGTTTTGTCATTTCTCCTGAAGAATATAACACCAATTCTTTACTTTATTACACTTCTCCTCTTCATCTTTCACAGCTGTTCGATGAAATTGATCAAGAGGATAAAATTATCTCTCCTGAAGTATTCAAAAATACGGAAAATAAAATTCTAGAAAAAATAGATTTAACTCTGCTGAGAGAAATAGTTGTAGCAGCTATGATTGAACCAAGAGTTACACTTCTGCCAAATTTAGATGCAATGGGTGTTCTTGAGCTCTCAAGTTTAATCGACAAAGTTATTCCTTTTGAAGCCTCTTATGACTTTTCACTAATAACTTACTCAGACAAAAGTTGCAATAAATTCCTTGTTCATAATGTGCAATATTTCTTTGGCAAGGATCAGAAGATAAAGGGAGGAATCAGCTTAAGAAATGTTAGTTCTAAAGTTAGGAAAATAGCTACAGAAGAATCTAGCTATCTTGACAATTTCATTGAAATGATTATCCAAGAAGAGTATGAACAAATCTTGGAAGAACATGCAAAATGGGTAATTGGAAAATATTACAATGATTATAAGGATTTACAGAAGTTGTTTACCAAAAGATATCAACTAGATATCCCCTTCTCAAGACGAAACAAGTTCCATGCGCGGCTTGTTAAATCTCTATCTTCATTCTATAATTAATCTCTTTGCTAATCTATATTATCCCTTTCGAAAATCCTTACAGAATCTGCTTGAAAAAAATGTTATAGAAAAGGTAAAACTTCGGTTTTTGTCAGTCTTCTAGAAAATTGACAAAAGATTAGATTGATTGTGTTCCTTTCTTAGAAAAAGGAAAAAAATCTTTGCAGGAAAGGAAAAGGACTTAGTTTCTATTTCTGAAACAGATGCCTTTCTTGGTTCTATTTAGACGAATATTTTGTTCGTACTTCTTCGAAAACTTCTTTACATTTTTTCTCTGTTAAATTAGAAATTGCAATTTTCATGTTGTGGCTTATTCTGTGTATTAGTTCCATTAATTTTGTCTTAAGCTCTTCAACAGACATGCTGGAGTAAAGATATTTGAAACCTCCTCTCTCCAGGTTTATCTTTGTTTTTCTAACAACACCAATCCCCATCAACCTCTGTATAGATCTTGAGATTGTAGCCCTGTCTTTTGGGATGATTTCAGCAATTCCCTTTATATCAACAGGTTGGATGTTCTTTATACACATCATAATTTCTAATTCATTTTCAGATAACGCGTAAGCTGCTTTGATAATTTCAAAGCATGTAATTTCTTGAGATTCAAAAGAAGAAAGAGGGGAGGTCATTGTAATCAACTCAGAAAGTATATGTTACGTCAGCTTCTAAAGATTCTGTCATTAAGTACATTCCACCTACAATATCATCGACTTCATCAATAAAATCTTCGCGAGTAAGGTTGTACATATCTAAAACTGGACTGCAGACATATATTTTAACTCCAGCTTCTTTTGCTTCCTGAATGGTTTCAAGAAGAGTATTCTCTTTCCCAATTGCTTTTAGCTTGTCAGGTACTCCTTTCTTCAGAAGTAAACCGGCTGCCATGGTATAAATCATCTTAGCATCTGCTTCGAGCAAAGCTGCTAAGGTAGCTAAATGAAGAGGGGGTTCCAATCTGTCTTTGAACTCTTCTCCATGAGTTACTACAAAAATAACTTTTTGAGTTGACAAGAATACCACCTAAATATACAAAGTAATGTCTGCATCAGAAGCGAATTCTAGCATAGCTGCAGCACCACCAACTTCACATTCATCAATGAGGTGTTTTCGCTTGATTTTCATGACATCCATTGTCATTTGACATGCAATTAGTTTGACACCAGCTTCAACACATACATCCATTAGCTCTTGAAGTTTAGCAACATTTGCACCTTTCATCCAGCTTCTCATCATTGCTGTAGCCACATCAGTCATACCTGGTAACATACCAACTATTTGTGGTATTGGCATTGGCATTGCTGTTTCTCCAGCAGGAGTTATTTTCAATTTATTCAATTTATTCTTCTTTAACATATTTAAGCCAAAGAAAGTAAAGAAGATACCTACTTCATAATCCATTGCAGCTGCAGTTGAAGCTAATATAAGTGGAGGATAAGCTCCAGGAATATCAGCTTTTGAAGCTATAATGGCCAATTTTTTCTTTTTTTCAGACATATTTTTATTCCTCTTTATTTTGTTCTTTTAATTATATAGCGAAAAATCCCGTTTTCAGCAGATTGATCTGCTAATTCGTGTCCAGTAGAATTTGTCCAAGCTTTGAAGTCTGCAACTGATCCAGGATCTGTTGATAGAACTTCTATAAACTCTCCAATTTCAATTTCTGCTATAGCTTTTTTTGTTTTCAATATAGGCAGAGGACAACTAAGATTCTTTGCATCTAGTGTTTTTGCGATTTTTATTTCAGACATTTTTTTCACCTTACAAATAGCCTTTAATTAAAGCTTTAAAATATACAATTTTGAATGATTTTTTGAATAATCCATATAGAAATAAGTTGTGTAAACCAATTTTTAATGGTGGATATTTATAGCTGAATACTAACAATAATGATCTACGAAATGATGTTACAACAAAACATACAGTAAAGCCACTATATTTCTTGGTTGGTTCCTTACCTTTCAATTCAAGCATCAGATTTTTTATTAATGCTGCAGATGCAAAATGAGCAGCTGCTCCTGATTTGGAAATTGGTAGATTTGTGCAGTCACCAATGGCATACATATTGTCATGATCGTTTACTTTGAGTGTAAATTTATCTGCAGAAACAAAACCTTCTCTATCTCCTAAACCAGATTCAATAATCAATTTGTGACCTTTATGCGGTGGTATAAGCACCAACAGATCATAATCAAATTCTTCTCCTTCTAGTGAAATGATTTTACGATTGTTTTTATCAACAGACTCATAATTGAAAAATTCACCAAATTCAATTCCCCGTTCATCAAAGTTCTTTTGAATTTTTTCAGATACTCGGGGTTCAGGATATGGACGCATAAGTGGATACAAATATTTTATCTTTGTTTTATCTCGTATGTTATTTTGTCGTAGAAATTTTTCTAGTACGAAAGTAAATTCAGCGGGAGCTGGAGGGCATTTGTATGGTACTGTAGTTGGAGATATTACAATTGTACCTCCTTTGAAGTTCTTTAGAGCTTCTCGGAGCTTCATTGTTGCATCTAACAAGTAGAAATGATGTATATTCTCATCATCATAGGCATTGACACTCTCTACATCCATTTTAGCACCTGTAGCTAGAACAATATAATCATAATGAAGAGTATCTCCGTTTGCTAAAGCAACAGTTCTCTTTTTTGAATCAATTTTCAATGCTGTTGTTCTTAACCAGTTTACTTTGCCGCTTAGAACTTTGTTCATAGGTTTGATGAATTTTGATTGTGGAGTGTTTTGAAATCCCAAAAAAACGAATTGAGGTTCATAGACATTGATTTCTTTTGGTTCGATTAGAATAACTTTGGCATCTTTTCTGCGCAACTTCTTTGCTAATTTATTAGCAACTGAAATTCCAGCGAAGCCTCCTCCAACAATAACGATAGTTTTCATTGATTATTCCTCTAGTGTGTTTTTTTAACGATATATTTGTCATGATCATCTAAGTTGATAATTTCAACTAATTCATGTTTTGCCTTCTTAATCCATGCTGGAACATCAGTACGGGTTCCCTCATCAGAACTAAGAAGAGCTATATGTTCGCCTACTTCAGCTTGACGAACCATTTTAATTAACTCAACTAGAGGTCCAGGACAGTAACTCCCCCGGGCATCTACTTCTATTGCAATTTCGTATTCGGTCATATCATTCACAGTTGTTTTCGATTATGACACATCAATGCACATCCGCTTTTAAGCGTTTGCTTTTGTATACAATGTTGTTTTATATATCTCTCATGACTGATATTCAGATCTCATTTTGAATAGAGAAATTAATAAAGTCTAAAGTCCATCTCAAAATGATGAACAAGAGAGTTAAAGCCTATTCATTTTTCATTCTAGTTTTGATTCTAAGCTCACAAAGTCTTACACAGATGATTTCTTCAGCGTCTGTTTTTCATAGAGTAAAAGGCGACGATTCTGTTGTTTATAGATGGATATGGGAGGAGTTAGAAGGTGCACCTGGAGCAATTAATGGCGATGATGTTGTTTTTTGGGGAGATAGCTTGGGTCCTTATCACAATTATACAGAAATATCTTCAAAATTGGTTAACCTTAATTCAACATTTCCAGAATTCATTGATTTATTTTCGATCGGTCAAACCTGGCATGGGAGAGAAATCTGGTGTGTTAAGCTTACCAATGAAACAGTTACCACCTCTAAAACAGAATATTACATTGTGGGTGAACATCATGCCCGTGAGTTAATTTCAGTTGAGAACTGCCTGTATTTTATCGATAAAATCATCTATGAAACAGGCTTTGGTCTGTATGAAAATCTTCTGTCTTCAACTGAAATATATGTTATTCCTATGCTCAATCCAGATGGTCTATCAATCATGCATTTTTATCCAGAACAAAGAAAAAACCTTAGACCAATTGATGATGATGGAGATAATGTTACCGATGCTAATCTAGATGGCTTTCTTGATGACGAACTGGAGCGAATATATTTCTGGAATGATACTTCAAATATATCAGAAATATTGCTAGAAGACCTAGATGGTGATTTATCAGTAGCTGAGGATTTACCTGGGGGAGTAGATTTAAATCGAAACTATGGTGCATTTTGGAATGGATCAGGTTCTTCTCCTGACGAAATTGATCCGCTTTATAGAGGACCATCACCTTTCAGTGAAAATGAAACTCAAGCTCTTCGTGATTTTATGCAGCAGCACTATTTCAATTTTGCTTTAAGCCTTCATAGTGGTATTAGAGCTATAATCCCACCTTGGGGGTACAATGGTTCTTTACCCTCAAAAGATGAAGCAGAATTTAATGCTCTGCTGTTTCAGCTTAAATCCTTAACCCTTTTTCCATATTGGAATGAAACTGCAGGTTATCTAGCAAATGGTGTATGGGAGGATTATAGTTATCTTTATCATGATATTATTTGTTTTACTTTGGAAGTTTATGAAGCTGTCTGGAATGGGTATTACTTTGATTACTTCAATCCCTCAGGAAGTGGAATACTTAGTAACTGTGAAAATGTATTCAATGCTCTAGTTTTCATGGCGGAGGGTCCTCAATTAACATATTCAAATAGCTTACCTTCTATAGAAGTCACAAATCCAAGAAGCCCCAACCAGGTTTTCGAAAATTATACGATTAGCTGGTCAATGTCAGATGAAGATGAAGACAGTTTAAATTGTTCTGTATTGGTCTCCTCTGATGGGTATGATTGGACTTTACTTGCAAGTAACCTTATTAACGAAACAAGCTTTTTCTGGGATGTTCATGATTTCCAACCCGGATCTTACTATCTCAAAGTTGCAGTTTCTGACGGAAAAAATTGGATAACTGATACTGGTGAGATTAGATTAAATGTTAACAAAGAAGTTGAAGGATCCCAATTTGGTTTCTGGTTGTTAGCAATTCTATTTGGAGGGTTAGCTACAATCTTCATTTTCTTCAATATCCGTAAACAAAAAGGTGTTAGCAAAGTATGGAGCGGAGAACTTTACGAAGATGATCAGATAGAAGAAGGTAAAAAATAGTTTTTAGTTGTGTAGCTAGCAAATTTTTTAAATTAAGTAAATAAGATATATTAGAGTAAAGGGTCAAAGGGGTTTTGAAATGCATGATCCATTGTATGTAACACTGAAGTATGTAGTGGCAGTAGCTTTATTCTTAGGCTTTGTAGTTGCTATTTTCTTTGGACGAAAAAGACAAAATCCCTTCTATATTCCTTGGTCTGTTTTTCTGCTTACTTTTGGTTTATTTCAAGTCATGGATGCATTAAATAATCAATATGGCGTGTTTCAGAGAATCGAGGATGGATTACCTCCAGTAGGTAATGATACACTGCTCTTTCGTATTCTTAACATTACTCAAGCCCTGGCGATGATATTTCTTCTTGCCGCAAGTTTAGAACAATCAATGATTGTACCACCAAGAGCAAGCCGAATTATTGCCGCAAGTTTAACTATTTTAGTTCTGTATTTCATAGTTATACCTTTAGAAAACACTCTTTTCAGTTTTGGAACCCTCACAATTTCAATTTATGGCACATTGATTACGGAATTCTATGGGTTCATTTTCGGATTCATTGTAATATGTAGTGCATTGTTATTGATTCCAGTTTTTATTAGATATGTCAAACTATCAATAATTTCAAAGAACAGAAGGATAAGATGGAAAACTTTCATCACTCTGCTAGTGTTCTTGATGTTGATCGGATTAGCTTTTCTAATGACTATCCGAAGAAAAGTAAGTGAAAATGGGATGAATGAAAATGCTTTTGATCTTTTTGAGATAATTTACTCGTTTGTTGTTGTATTACTTATAGTAATTTATCAGAGTCAATCTGTTTCCCATGGTATTGAAACAATTCTAGTCGTTGATAAAGAAGGTAATCCTCTCCTAGGTTATTCTCCCTTTAGAAAGAGTAGAATCTCTTTTGAAGAGAAAATCATTGCAGCATCTGGATATCTTTCTGGTCTTTTTCATTTCATCCAGGATTATGTAGCAACTACAGACAAGGAAGAATTCAAAGAAATTAAAACTACTTCATCCACTCTCTCATTTTATTCTGGAGAGAAAATCTTTATGATTATTCAAACAAAAATCTCTGGCAACCGATTAGATAAATCAGCTAATATAACTCTCACAGAATTAGATGAGTTCTTAGCTGATTTTGAAGCAAACAAATTACCGACTGAAAAACAAGTAGATGAGATGATCAATCTGTTAGAAAAAAACTTCTATTTGATTGCTTAAATCACGCACTAAAACTTATATCCTAAAAATCATATACTTCTTTAATGCTATCCATTGCTTTTGTTCTAGGAACTAGACCAGAGATAATCAAATTAGCGCCGGTTATCCTAGAGGTTGAAAAAAGAAAGATTAAGCATACTATCATCCACACTGGACAACATTATGATAAGAATCTATCAGATGAGATATTTGATTCATTAGATATTCGCACCCCTGATATCAATTTAGATGTTAAAACGAAAATTCCACATAAACAACTTAGTGAGATGATAGCAAAAATCGGAGGAACTATTCTGGAATTGAATCCCTCTATAGTACTAGCTGTAGGTGACACCGTAAGTGTACTAGCTAGTAGCTTGTCTTGCATTCAAAATACAATTCCCTTTGGTCATATTGAAGCTGGTTTACGATCATATGATTTTACAATGCCTGAGGAAATAAACAGAAGATTGGTTGATCATATATCTTCGATACTGTTTGCTCCATCAGAAAGAGCAGTCCTTAATTTAAATTATGAGGGAATAGATCCTAAAAGAATTCATCATACAGGAAACACAGTTATTGATTCTATAAGAATATTTAATGAGTTAATTCATGAGAAAGAAGCAGTCTCAGCTGATAATATATTAGAAGAAATCAAAGAACCTTATATTTTGACAACAATTCATAGAATAGCAAATGTTGAAAATAGAACCAATCTTGAAGAAATAGTAAAAACATTAGTTAGTTATAATGAACACTCAATTGTCCTCCTTATTCATCCAAGAACAAGAAAGAAACTAGAAGAATATGATCTTCTACAACAGTTGAGTCAAAATAAAAAAATTCATCTTTACTCTCCTGTTGAATACCCTTCACTACTAAAGCTGTTAAAGCATGAAAGATGTTTGCTTGTGCTAACTGATTCAGGTGGATTGCAAGAAGAAGCTTCATTTTTAAGAAAACCTTGTATAACAATTCGTCCTAATACAGAAAGACCAGAAACAGTTGAACAGGAAATAAATTTTCTGGTAAAAACGACAGCTTCCCAAATATTAAAAACAATTAAACTGGTTCTTTCTGAGGATTTTGAATATAGATTTAATTCATTTGGTTCTCCGTATGGAAAGGGATGTGCAAGTCAGAAAATAATCGATTTAATTGAAGCAAATTATAAGTTTCTTTCTTATAAACCACCAGAAAATTATAGATCTGGTTCAAAATCATTTCACATACTGGAACTAGGCGCATCTATGGAAAAGGATACTATTGAGGAACAATTTCGATGCCAATTAATAGCTGCGTTTGATGAAAATGGTCATCCTAAATTGATTAAGAATAAAATGAAAAAAGGGGATAAAGTTAGGATTTTGAGGGATTAACCTACCAGTTTATTAAGCCTAATGCTTTTAGAAGGACTCTAAATGCTGCAAAGATTGCTAATGTCCAAAATCCAGTTAATATTACACCTGATTTAATTTTATGAAGGAATCTGGGAACAATATTTGCGGTGATAATAGCCCCAGCAGCCATCAGAAAAACAACATCCCATTGAATCGATGCCGCTGCAAAAGTATCTGGTCCAAAAATATCAAGCGACCTTATGAGTACTGCAAATGGAGTAGCAAAGAGAATTATAAAAGTCGAAGTGGCTGTTGCAACTGCAGCTGGAACACCAAGAGCCATTGTAAGTATTGGGACATATATAACTCCACCACCGAGTCCAAGAGTAGCACCAATAAAACCTCCTATTGCTGCAATAAATATTCCTGGAATAAGTTTAGCTCTATAATTGAATTTAACACCTCTTTTATCTTCAAAATTTCTATAAAAAACTGTTCTTTTCCACCAAGGTCTTTGCATTTGTTCTTGATCGCAATCTTCTTCTAAACATTCTACATCTTCAGGAATCCAACCCTTCCGTTTTTTGTTCCATACTATAAAAATCGTAGTAAATTTATACATAGCAATTGCAATCATTGTTGCTCCAAAGATTATTTGAAAAACATCTTTATTGACATCTTGTATTTTTAGCCATTGTGAGAATAATGCTCCAGAAATAGCTCCTGGGATTGCGAAAATCATAAATCTAAATGCTATATCATAATCAATTCTTTTTTCTCTAATGTAAGAAATTGAGCCACTAAGTGCTGTAAAGATAATTACTCCTAAAGACGTGGCTGTAACTGTAGCACCAAGAAGTTCTGTATCTCCTCCTATTTTTTGTAAGAATAACCAGTCAAAAGCTATTAGCAAGATTGGTACATTCAATAATCCTCCACCTATACCAAATGTTGGGGAAACTGCACCGCTTAAGAGTCCTGCAGCAAAAAGCGCAAGATAAATCCACCATTCAAAATTTTCGAACAACAAATATTACACCTTTTTTATCTGAAACTCAATTAGACAAGTTGTTTAAAACTTTAGTGCAAGAACAAATTCAGTTTGTAGCAGAAATGATTTTAAACTACAAATATATGCTTGTAACAATGAGTTTAGATGATGAATCCTCTTTAGCTGAGCATTTTCTTTCACTTATAGATAAGAAAACTATTTGGGAATTAGATATGATTTGTTCAATACTCAATATCAATGTTGAAGACTTTACAGGATTTATTAGCAAATTTCCAATGGCTTATGGATTATCAGTACAAGGTAAGAAATTCTATATTACTCCAGAACTAGTTAGTGATGCAATAGAGGAGATTAAACAATCATTTGTCGAATGGTATCAACGAATAGCTCCAGATGGATTTTCTCAAGTCGTTCAAGCATCAATCCAGAAAAGAAGTGAAGAGATTCTAAGTGATACTCCCGAGAGAATCTCGTCAAAAATCAAAATTTCTGTTTATGGAAACAATCATGTTGTAGAACATGTATTAAATGAATTTCTTTCAAGAGTAGGATTACAACCTTCTTTCGACTATACTGGAGGATATGAGCCTATTGATTTTCAGAAAAATATCGGAAATGATATTTATAATTGTCAGTTTATGATGATAAATTATGATAGGGATATGCTCTCCTTGGCTAATCTCTTATTTGAGATGCCTGAAGCGTTTTTATTCATCTTTAACCCTCTAGATAAATTACAAATTGACAGATTAGTGAAAATGATTAAGATATTAATCTCAAAGAGAAAAAAAGACCTCTTCATCACTTTTCTTGCAAGTGTCAAACCAGATATTTCTCAAGAATCTTTGAATGATGTTGCAAAAACTCTCTCATACTTAGTTAAGTATCTAGAGGAGAAACCTCATTTTAAAGTATCTTTTACTATTTTATCATCTGCTAATCAAATTGAGAGAAAAATAACTGATCTAATCCAAACTGCTAGAATGTTATTTTGATTTTAATTCTGTTTTAGTTTTAGTTTTAGGTTCAGGTTCAGGTTTTGAGAGATATTTTTCTTCTAGATGTTCTGCAAGTTTAGGATAAATTCTAAATGCAGGAAATAGCTGATAAAAACCAGCAGCAAGAAATAGAAGAAAAATACCTGAAAAAGCCATACCTATGTAATTGAGGACATTAGTAATTACAGCATCTGTAATACCTTCTCCCAATAATTTAGTTGTAACAATGAAGCTAGTTACATATAGGATGTATGCAACTGCTTGAACAAGAAACGCGATAGAAACCAATGGAAGAGGATTTCTTGGTATAAGTTTTCTGATAAATGCTGTGACAAGATCCCTGTAGAAGAAATAGAAACCTGTAGCTAGTGTTATACAAGATAAAATTAAGATGGCATTGCCTATGTATACCATAACTAAACTTATTATCCAACGTGTAAGAATCAAAACCAACTGAGCTATGAGTAAAGCGGCACTACCACCAATTATTGTAAATGCTGTGATTTTCCCTTTTTCCCATTTAACAACTGGATCGTATGTCAAGTTATAAATTCCCCAGCTCATTCCGACAAGGCCCAGAACAATTGGAATATAGAGAAGATGCTCTTGCATCCATCCAGGCAGAATCGTATCTAGAAATAATGCTGTAAGTGCAGCAAGAAGTCCATAAAACAGAAATACCATTACAGAACTATTTAGAATAAATTTAGAATGCTGCAGACGATTAATTTTACTCACCTTCCATTTTGCTTTCTTGTTCAACAGTTTTCTCAGTTTCTATTGCGTTTTCTTGTTCTCCATTTTGATCTTCAACTATATATCCTCCCACTTGTATCATGTTTGTAATAGATGCTAAGCCAAAGAAACCTAATATTATTAGAAAAGCTGCAAGCAAGAAAAATGATAATGATAGGTTTAAGATCCATAAATCTAGTGCCGAAGGATAAATTAGGACATTATACCAGTTAATAATGGAGGGAGCTAATAGAATGACCATTCCTAATGGAATATACCACTGCCCTTTTCTGGGGATATAATCATTTTTGTGAAGGGAGTCCAATGTAAATTTGAGAAAGATAAACCCAACAGTAATTACTATATAATAAATAATTAGAAAAACTAGATTGAAGTAAATGAAGGGTTTTGTATTCCAACCATCCTTTGTGCTTACATATGACAAAATTATCCCAACAATTTCAATAACTGCTGATGTTATAAGAAGGATGCTTGCTAGTTTCCATTTTTCTATTTTCCTCAAAGATTTTCCAAGTCTAATCAATCCTATTGAGAAAAGTATTAGTGTAAAATCAAAAGCTGCATCTATAATCACTACAATGGCAAGACTATATTCTGCAAATAATAGATTACTTGCTACTCTCAACATTTGTATTATTGTTAATAACCAAGCACTATAGACTAAATGTTTGGCTATATCGATTCTATCACTCAATTTACTAACCTTTCTTCAGATATGGATTAGTTTCTCCACAATCACCGCAGAAAGCTGCATCATCATCTAGCTCTAGACCACATTTAACACAAAACATCTTCTTTGGCAAAGTAGGATCTTCGATTAATATTTCTTCAATTGTTTCTTGTGTTTTAGAAACTGGCTTAGCTGGGGGTGGTGGTGCAAGTCCTCCAAACAGTCCTCCCCTTCTACCTAGCATTCCTCCTCCTTGTTGTCTGGCTTCGGCTCGTTGAGCTTTAGCTTCTTCTATTCTTTGAAATAGCTCTTCAGGGATTTTATCCAAAGTTGCAAAAGCTCTTCGTAGATACCAGAAACCTAACACAATCATGACAAGATTTCCCATACTAAAGAAGTATTGAACCCAGAGAAGAATTTGGTATCCTTCAACAACTATTAGCTCTTCAGCTACATAATACGCATAGGTTTCTTGAGGAATAATAGTCTCCACAGTCAAATAAATGAATAATAGTGCAAAACCTATAGGAAGTGAAAGTTGACCTCTATAGATATTTCTTCTTTGAATCACATAATTATCAACAGCTTTTTTGAGTTGATAGAACCCAAAGGTGAAAGCTGCTGCTGAAACAATAAATGTGATATTTACTGGTAGTTGTCTAAGGGGATCTGAACTAACCAAAACTCCTAATGAATAAAAAATAGCTAATATTTTTGATACAAGAAGAACTATAGCTGCTGAAGCAACTATTAAACTTGTAAAGAATATGATTTTGTTTTCTTCTTCCTTATGGAATAAATATAATCCGTATGCTAACCAGATCAATGCTATGCTTTGTAACAAATTAAGTGCAATGTCGATATAAACGATTGCAGGTCCACTACCTAGTAAATAAATAAACATGCTTATCATCATTGTTAAAACATAAATCAAAGATGAATTTGTAATATGTTTTCTGGTTGTATTCTTTATACCTGTTTCTGGTTGTAGCTCTACTTCACCAATCATACTAATCATACCTTATTAATGTAATATTTAAATTTGTGGAGTTATGATATTTTTGTTTGAGGAAAAAGGAAAGTATATAAGTACTCCCAAATAATCTTTTTTGATGAGACTTTCATCCTCTTTATCACTGGTAGCAAGTTTGACAGCGTTCTTAAGTCTATTAACACCAGTTTTCTTTGATAAACAAGGATATGCTCTTACTTGGATTGATATTCAAGAATCTCCTCCTCTATGGATTTTTGTTATTGCTACTTTCTTAGTAGCTGCTCATGATATCAAATGGTTTGAAGGGATGAAATTTATTCGTAAATCAGATTTCAGATTATTTAGACTTCTTTTGGTTCTTATAGGCTTTTTGATGGCTTTTGCTATGGAATTGTCTGTTAATGTTCGATTAACTCCTTACATTTTCTGGCAGCAGAGTCTTTTCTTCCAATTACCTTACAGTTCAACGGTTATGCTTCAATATAATATCCTGTATTATGGTTTTCAGAAAGCAATTGTAGAGACCGTTATATTCAGAGCCAGTATAGGGTATCATTTAATCCGTCTCTGTCGATTAATTTTGGTTTTTGTATTCATCTTCACTATTCTGGAAAAAAGTCCTCGAAAATCAAGGATAACGACAGAACGAGTTTATAGGGATTATCTGGAAAAATCTCAGCCTTAATGCAAATAGTTTTTATTTCAGTTTATTTCTTGGTAAATTAGCAAGAAACAATTTGATGAGTATGTCCTCTCCTTTATTTGTACCATATATAGCACTATTAGTCCTTGATGAGACTGGAATGACTCTAAGGGGCACTAATCCTATCCCTGATATCTCAAACGAAGAAATAATAGGAATTGGAAACTTTTACAGTCCTGTAGTTTCAGCATCATCCCCTCATCTAGAAATCTATGGACCTTTACCTATTCCCCATCATGAGAAATACCATTTGTTAATAGTTACTTTCAGAAAGAATGATTCATTGGTTCATGATCCACGAACCAAAGATAAAAATGTACTATCTTTTTGTCAATTGCTTATTTTTTATAAAAAAGAATGTGATGAAAAAGTAAAATTTGGTCACAGTCAAATATTTACAACTGTAGATATTTTTCTTCAAGAATTTCAAGATGTTGCTGAGGTGAGAGATGAAGAATTGCTCAAATTGAGCGAGGTGTTAATTGAAAATGTTATTCTTGATGATCAGATAAAATCTAAAAGTATTGAGGACATTGTAAGAGATATCGCTTCACGGTTTAATACAATTCAACAAATATCTCATTTATTAAACCGCAGAACAAAAATTGGAATAATTTCCTCTGATACATTATCATATAATTTGATTATTCAATCACTTTTCCACTATCAGAACATAGATTTTATCTATCAGCTAGATCGAAACGAATTCATTACAAGAATTGATACTTACTTCATGAGGATAGTTTTGACTTTGCTTTTTGACCTAGAAATGATTGAAGGTATAGATTTCTTTAGAGAAATGGATTATTATGTATACATAGCTTCTTGTGAAGAAGAGGGAAGTTGTCAGAAGCATATCGATAACATAGACACCATGTTTAAACAAGACCGTAATGCAAAAATCTTTCTTGTAACAACAGAAAGGGCAGAGCAATTATCTTTAGAAAAGAAGAAGTACTTATTTCAAGAAAGCGAAAATAGGAAGAATCTTAAACTGATGATTTCAGTTGGAGATGTATTTAGAACACTTGACAATGCAATTTATCTAATCCTAAGTGATATACTGGAACTGAGAAAAATCATCTTGAGCCAGAACAAAGAATAGAATTTTCTAATGAAACAAGTTTATTTGTACAACTGAGAATTTTAGTGGAATTGATCCACCGTTTTGATATCCGTGGAAGAGAAGAAGAACTTAATATACCACAACTAATCTTAATTGCAGACAAAGATTGGTTTACTGACCCAGAGAACTTAGAAAACTTGCTAGTTTTCATCCAAAATCAGAAGTAGTTAGTTTTGGTGATGCTCATCGAATTATTGTGGATAATGAAGATAACATTGTTAAAAACATTGAACGTTTCATCAAAGCAATTTAGTCTCTCTTACTCTAATTCCTGTTAACTCTTTTTTTCATCCATTTTTCTATTTCTTCAAAGAGCTGGTATCGTCCTGCATCTTTGGGAATGACATGACCACCTTTGTTTATCCAAACAAGAGTTTTATCAGTTGAGTTAACCTTGTTGTAGATGTGTTCAGCATAATTAGACGGGATACTTGGATCCTTCTTACTCTGAATTACAAGTATTGGTACCTCGATTTTTGGGATTGATTTTTTCACTTCTCTAAGCAGTTTGTAAAGCTGTTTAATACTTCTTATGGGGTAATACCCATAGCTTTTGTGAGTTGAGAGTGATTCCAGATCTGTCCATCCTTTTTCCCTTGTTTTATGCTTAGGATAAATTAAACCTAGGAAAGGGAATGCAACAATAAAATACATTCTCCAATCTGGAGACTTATATGGTGCAGCCATTGGTATTATTCCTGCTAAATCACTATTTCTTGCTCCCAATACTAAAGTAATAGCTGCACCCATTGAGAGGCCGCAGATATATACATTCTCAAATGCTGCTTTAAGTTCATTTAGCTTTGCTTGTGCATAGTCCATCCATTCGGTCCAATTGGTGTTATTGAGTTTTTCAAGTGATGTTTCATGTCCTGGAAGAGTGATATTTTCAACAAAGTAATGTTGTTCTCTAAGATAAGTAGCTAGAGGTTCCATTTCGAAATGCGTTCCAGTAAAACCATGTATTAGAAGAAAGCTGATTGAGGAAATATCACTCATAAAAAATTAAACAATGCTTGATTAATAAAAATTGTTACTCATTTTGAATTTTTTCTAAAGAAAGTAGAAAAACTCAAGAACAAGGAAGAAAATCAACTATTGTGATAGAACCTAGATTATTCTGGACTTTAATAGGTATTCTTTGCTTTCTAGTTTTCATAAGAGCTATTATTACTATATCCCGTGGAATAAGATATGAACATTTGCAAGTTTCAGGTTTTGCTCTACTTATATTATCTTTGACTCTAACTGGTCCTTATTCTTATATCTACTATGTAGGTAGTGAAGAAATCGTCTACTTATCATTGAGTTTAGCTTTAGCCCTTCTTTCAGTGGTCTTCATTTCAGCGGGTACTCTATCTTCTAGTCGACAATGGGTTAGTCGAAGAGGGACAGAAAATCTGAATAGATTCACTAATCTTCTTATCTTTGCTTACGTCCGACATCCAGTATCTTTAGGTATGATGCTTATTTCAATATCAATGATATTCTATATTCATTCATTGTTATCTAATTTACTTGCTGGCGTTGCTTTTTTGTTTTTCATGTTTTCATCGTTTGAAAAAGACACTTTTTTCAAAGAGCTGTATGGTTATCCATACAAAGTATATTCAAAAACAGTTCCAAGATTCAACTTTGTTCTTGGATTGATTAAAGCGATTATTGTGAGCAAAAAAGTTCAAGATGAGAGTAGAGGTAGCCTCTTAGATTCATAATAAGAGGTTACTTAGGCTATTCTTAATCTACTTAATTATATCTGTAAGTATAGCTGGACATATGTCGGTTATACCATCGATTGTTTCTGTTTTGGACATAAAAGAAGCTAATTCATCATCATCTTCAAACTAACACTCAAGCATGATCATATGATCGCCATTTGAGGAATAAATTCTTAAGATATCTGCATCTTGTTTTAGTTTTTGGATGGTGGATATATATCTTTGTGGTGTTGTATCAATACCTATTATAGCCTTAATTCCATATCCAAGCTTTCTAGGATTTATTTTGACTGTGTAACCTTCTATTATACCTTCGTTTTCCATACGTTTAACCCGTTTTCGTATTGCAGTTTCAGTAACCTCTAAATCTTTAGCAATTTCAACAAAAGTTCTTCTACCATCGCTCATAAGAATCTTGATAATATCTGCGTCTGTAATCTTATTTTTGAGATTTGTATGGTTTGATAATCGAACCATGATGTTTTGATATTCAGAAATATTTATAAAAAAATATTCATTCTTCAAAATGGTGATAAAATGTCTCTTAAAGAGTATGAAGAAACTGGAAAAATTCCCCTAATTAATACACGATTTCCTAAAATGGTTGTAAATACAACACATGGTATGAAAAAATTACCGGGTGATTATGAAGGTAAATGGCTTATTCTTTTCAGTCATCCTGCTGATTACACACCTGTTTGTACAACAGAATTTGTTTCTTTCCAGAAACATTTTGATGAATTTCAAGCAATGAATGTTGAACTATTAGGTCTAAGCATTGATCAAGTATATAGTCACATTAAATGGATAGATTGGATTAAGGAAAATCTGGATGTAGAAATTAAATTCCCTATAATTGCAGATCATGGGGAAGTGGCAAGACAATTAGGAATGTTACATGCAAAAGGTAGTAGTACAGTACGTGCTGTTTTCATAATAGATCCTAAGATGATTATTAGAGCAATACTTTACTATCCTTCAGAACTTGGACGAAATATGAAAGAAATAATTCGTATGATTAAAGGATTGAAAGTTGCATCTAAGCATAACGTAGCTCTTCCTGCAAACTGGCCTCAGAACGAACTTTTTGGGGATGATGTTATTGTTCCTCCAGCTGGTGATGTAGAAACAGCTAAGAAAAGATTGGAAGATAATTCTATAACCTGTCTTGATTGGTGGCTCTGCCATAAGAAGAATCCTGAATAGACAATCTATTCTCTTTTTCTTCTTTTTTAAGAACATACTAGTTTTTCTTAAGGAAATGCATATAATTCCCTAGTATATTTCAGACTCATGACTAAAATAGAATTCATTCAAACTAAAGATGATCCGAAGATTGAAGTGCGAGTGGCTAAATTCTATACAAAAAATGAGAAGTATAAATCTCGTCATATAATAATTATACCAGGTTGGTTAAGCACAATTGATGAATTTAATAGTCTGGCTATAAATCTTTCAAATTATGGTAATATCTATATTTACGAGCCAAGAGGTTTTGGGAAAACTAAAACACCTCATAAAAAGGGATTTTTCACTCCTGATGCATATAATGACGAGTTAGGAACCATAATTAAAGC
>JAUWEG010000154.1 GCA_030608385.1 Candidatus Heimdallarchaeota archaeon | reverse complement strand
CATGTTTCGTTCACGTATTCATACTGTGTAAGACCATTGATTGGTTCTTTTGATGCCATTCCTACTATGTATGATGAAGCAGCTACGGCTTTTGGAGCATCAAAATTCACGGCTTTCCGGAAGGTGACATTACCATTCCTCAAGAGTGGACTGATAGCAGCTGCAATAATGACTTTCACAAGGTCAATGAGTGAAACTGGGGCAACAATTATTACAATGGGAACAGAGAGAACAATACCAGTTCTATTAGTTGATTTCTTTGAGGCATCAACTTTTCCAGCCGCAGCATTTGCCGCTACATTACTAATAATTATTTCATTTACAATGTTAATCTTACTAAGAAGAATTACAAGGAGGACTAAGAATGAGTGAGATTAGATTCGAAGATGTAACAAAGATATTTGGAAGAAGTGTAGAAGCTGTTAAAGATCTAAGTTTCATCATAGAAGATGGGGAATACGTCTCATTGATCGGTCCTTCTGGTTGTGGAAAAACAACAACTTTACGATTACTTGCGGGAACAATCTTACCTACAAAGGGTCAAATTTTCTTTAATGATAAACCAATGGAAAACGTTCGAATTCAGGATAGAAACATTGGTTTTGTTTTCCAACATTTTGCAATATTTCCACATATGACTGTTAGAGAAAACATTGCATATGGACCAACAGTACGAGGGAGAAGTAGAAAGGAAATAGAACATTTAGTTGAGACAGCTCTCAAATCTGTTCAAATTGGTGATAAAGCAGAACTATATCCTGATTCTCTTTCAGCTCCAGATTGGCAAAAAACAGCACTAGCAAGAGTTCTAGCCTCTGAAGCAAAAGTTCTTCTGTTAGATGAACCCTTAGGTGCACTAGACCAAAAGATAAGAGAGGAATTCCAACTATTCTTACGAGATTTAGTCAAAAAGGAAAAACTAACTGCTATACATGTAACCCACGATCAAGCAGAAGCTCTAACAATTAGTGACAGAGTAGCTGTAATGAATAAAGGAAGACTTATTCAATTAGGAACACCTACTGACCTGATTTACCACCCAAATCATCTATTTGCTTCATTTTTTGTAGGTGAATCAGATTTCCTTGAAGGAGTAGTTATTGATGATACCAAGAAAGAGGCTAAAGTGAGGATTGGTCAAACTATTATCAAAGTCAAGAATATGGGAGTAGAAAAAGGGAAGAGAGTAGCTGTAGCAGTAAGAAGAGAATTTTTCCAAGTGGAACAATTTTCGACTAAGAATCTTTCCAATTCGCTACCTGGTATAGTCATAGAAGATCAGTTTCTTGGTTTATTAAGGCGAGTAAGAATCAAATTAGAGAATCAACAAATCATAGAAGCAAAAATACATGCAAAACACCCTATTAATTTCAAAGAAAATGAAAAAGTTAGAGTTAATATCGAACCTTCAATAACAAGATGTTTTGATTATCCCAAAGAAGGTATAGCTTCTGCACTGGAGATGTGATAAGAATGGTTAAAGTAGAATTGAAAGGAGCAACAAAATATTATGGGGAGAGAAGAGGAGTTGAAGATATCAATCTTTCAATAGATGATGGAGAATATTTAGCTGTTCTTGGTCCAACCGGTTCTGGAAAAACAACCACGATGTATCTTCTAGCTGGTTTGTTTACCCCATCAAGAGGATCAATCCTTTTTGATGATGATGATGTTTCTCACGTTCCAGCTGAAGATAGAAATGTTGGTTTTGTATTTGAGGAGTATAACTTATTTCCGCGAATGACTGTTGAGTCTAATATCTTATTTGGACCTATTGTCAAAGATCTTGATTTGAGTGTGTCAAGAAAAGTTTCTAGAGAATTATTAGCTCTGTTGAATATATCAGGAAAGGAATCCAATTTTCCAGATGAGATAAGTGGAGGACAAAAACAGCGCGTCGCACTAGCTAGAGCGATTGTTTCGGATGCTCATATTCTTGTCATGGATGACCCTCTCAGAGCTTTGGATGCGAAAATTAGAGAAATACTTCAAGTTGAATTACGTAAATTAGTTAAGGATCTTGGAATTACTTGTATTCATGCCACTCATGATACGCAGGAAGCTATGAGAGTCGCGGATAAAATAGCTGTTTTCAAGAATGGAAAGATAGTTCAAATCGGTACTCCTGAAGAGGTTTACAATTATCCTAATTCTCTCTATGTTGCTGAATTCCTTGGAGAAAGTTCTACTATTGAGGGAAAGATTGCTGTTTCCAAAGGAGAAAAACATCTTGTTCTATCTGATGGCTCAAGAATTAACATAGTTACTGATTTAAAAAAGGGTGAAGAAGCAATAGCTTTGATTCCAAGTGAGTTAATAGATGTGTTTCCATTAACTGAAAAGAAAAATCTTAATTATCATAATATCTTTGAAGCTACACTTCTAGATGTAAGATGTGTTGGGGAATTTAATGAACTAAGAATTTCAATTTTTGGAACAATCTTTAAGGCTAAAGATTTGATTGGTAAAGAAATCCCCTTGCGAAAAAATAGCAAGGTGTTGGTTGCAACAGATAAGGATGATTATAGAATATTTCCCAAGAAGGAGAAGGAAAATAATGAAAAATAAAAAGAAATCAGATAGAGTTATTAATTCGAATACAATAGTTAGCAATGATGATTCTTCGGTTATAGGAGGTACACAAAAATGAACTCTAATGAACTAAAACAGTGGTTAAGTAGAAGGAGATCTTCTCGTGTTCTTGATAGAATTAGAGACCATTTAATTCATGTCAATAGTTGTATAACCAAATCCAAAGATTTCTATGTTTTTTGGAAAGAAAAAGATGAAACTGCAGCTAAGAATATGTTTGAGATAATTTATCAAGAGGAAAGAACAGCTGACGGTGTAGAAGCAGAAATTGTGAGTATGCTAACAGAAGGAGAGACACCTGATTATATCAGATCAGATCTGATGAGTTTTGTGAGAATGGCAGATAAAGCAGCAGGGAGTGCAAAGCGAGGTGTTAAGAACCTTTTGCTTCTAATAAGTCGTGAATTTCCCGAAGGAATCAACAAACTGATTGGTTCTATATTCGATTTGCTGGTTGAGGAAATGGAATGGTTCATCAAAGTTTTTGATTCAATGTTCAAAGTTGAACATTCTGAACTAGTAGAAATAATTACTAAAGTTGACAAAATCGAGTCAGCAATTGATATCAAGTATGGCGAATTGAAATATGAAATAGCTTTCTCAACAGAATCTGTACCAGCTGGTTCTTTGATTATACTTGATCACGCAATAAAAGACTTAGAAGAAGCTTCCGATTTAATCGAAGACTGTGCAGATATGATAAGAAGTATTGTCCTGTTATAAAATATAGATTGTGTAAAGGAGATAAATAAGTCAAACCTTCCAAAACAATTGAATCTAAAGTAAAGTCTTTGACAAAAAAATCGATTAACTTGTTAAGTTAATGAGAAAGAAAGTATTCGAGTTAGGAGATGTAGCTTGATTTTATACTTCTAACTGGACCGCCACATTCTGGACATTCTCTTTCCGAAGTTTTGACCTCATATCCACAATACTCGCAGAATCGAGGTTTTTTTATGCCAGAAGGTTTGTATCCTGGTGCATAAGGACCAATTTTTGAGAATTTCATACTTTGAAGTGAAGAGAAAACAGTCTTTCTCTTTTTAGCAAATGCAATAACTATTGCAGGCATGAAAATGAACATCATAAAACCTATAGTACCGAATAAGAAGTAATTTCCCATCCACAATCTATCTAAATCAACAGTAGGGAATAGAGATGTGAAAATGAAAACTAAACCAGTAACTATACCACCAACAAAAATGAATATTCCAGGTATTACTACATGCTTGACTTTAAATTTGCTTTCCTTAGATTCATCAGTCATTTTGATATTTTCTGAGTTGAGATTAATAAAGTTTGAGTAAGATTTCTCTTTGTAAGTGATTCCTTACATTTTAAAACAGTTATTAAGTGTATGAACATAATCCTCTTCTGTTAAAAGAAAAGAAGTGAGAAGAAAGAAATTAATGTAGAAAAATGATAAGAATTATTTGCTAAATAAGTTTCATCTTTCTTCCAACTTTTTCAAAAATATCCAAAGCTTCATCTACTATTTCATTTGTCATCGTTGCAATATAGGAGGATCGAACTAATTCTTCCCCTTTTTTTGTAGCAGGGTGAACTACTGGATTGGAAAAAATACCTATAGGTTTATTTTCAAATAATACTTTGAAGAATTTCATCGTTTTTCTTCGTTCTCCAACAATTAGTGGAACTATTGCTGTGGATGAATCACCAACATTATATCCAAGATTCTTCAATCCTTTCCTCATTCTATCAGCAACTGACAAAACATTTTTTCTGTAAGATTCATCTTTCTCAATTATATCTAAAACTGCTAAGACTGTTGCACAATTTGCAGGAGGAGGACTAGCAGAAAAAATAAAAGAACGAGCTTTATGCTTAATCCAGTTACATATTGCCTTGTTTGCTGCGATATAACCTCCGATTGTCGCGAAACTTTTAGAGAATGTACCCATGATTATACCTACTTTATCAACTAAATCAAAATGAGCTGCTGTCCCTCTTCCATGAGGTCCTATTACACCTACTGAATGAGCATCATCCACATAAACTCCAGAATCATATTTTTCTGCTAATTCTACAAGCACATCAAGTTTTACTATATCTCCCTCCATGGAGAAAACACCATCTGTAACTATCAGACCTTTACCTTTTGGTATCTCTTTCAAGCACTTTTCCAGATCATCCATATCATTATGTTGGTAGATTTTTTTATTTTGTGAGTTCATATTTCCAAGCTTAATTCCATCAATAATCGATGCATGATTCTGTTGATCAGATATAACCCACTCGTCCTTCTCTGAAAGCATTGATGATATAGCACCCAAATTAGCTTGCATACCTGTAGAAAATACTATACAATCTTCTGTTCCAAAGAATTTTGCTAGACGATTCTCTAATTCGATATGTATTTCCATGGTTCCGTTAAGTAATCTTGAACCAGTAGATCCAACACCATATTCTTCAATAGCTCTTTGTGCAGCTTCCTTAACTTTAGGATGAGAGGCCATACCAAGATAATTGTTGCTCCCTAGCATTATTACTTCATTACCATCCATTTGTACAACTGGATTCTGTTTTCCACAAACTGGATGGAAATAAGGATAGATACCTGTTTTCTTTACTAAAGTAGGTTCTCCAAAACGTAAGTACTTGTCACATTTCTTGTAAAATTGACCCATGAGTTCTTTTTCCATAATCAAATTTTATTGAATTAATTACAACAAATTAAAAATTCTACAGCTTTATTATAAAGATTCCATCTAAAATATGCTCTAAAGCTAGATTAGTTCATTTTTATCTTATTATTTTTACTCTTTTCTTCTCTTTGGGACTCCATAATACAATCTCGCTATTAAACTATGAACCGTATATGGCATTAATCTAATTAAGGTACCAAAAAATTTGGTATCAGGTCCTCTAGTGTATCTAGGTTTAGGTCGTTTAGCTTTCACTGCTCTAAGAATTGTTTTAGCAACTTTCTCTGGTTTTGTCCCCTTCTGCTCTGCTTTATGCATGATTTTTACTGCTCTTTGTGCATCTGGGTCATTTTCAAAACCTTCTGAATATTTT
>JAUWEG010000176.1 GCA_030608385.1 Candidatus Heimdallarchaeota archaeon | reverse complement strand
CTTTTTTTAATCTCTTGTTTTGCTTTTAGCTGTCTCCTAGAAGCTTTTTTAACAATATCATCATCTTCTATTATTTGATTTCCTTCTAGTCTATTTCTGAATAGGTTTACAAAATAAATAAGGAAAATTGTTGTAGGAATAATAACAGCAAAGACATAAACAAAGAGAGCGGTTAAATCTATGGAAGTAAGATTATACCAAGCTGCAGTTAAACCGAAATAATAAGCTGCTTGAAGCAACAATACTCCAATCACCTCATAAAAACTGTTTTCGATATTGATTTCCTTCTTATAAAACCATAATTTAAATCCTTTAGATACCCATGCAACTAATACTATAATAGTAACTGATAGTGGAATAATGAAGAGCATCACAAAACTGGGTAAATTACCGTTTTTAGTTACATCATATCCCTCTAATAGTAATAAGCTAATTAATGATAAACAATATGCAATAACTAGGAATTTAACTATTGGAAATTTTCTCGGCATATTTACTCTTCTTCTTCCTCAATTGTTTTCTCTACTTCTTGTATCTTAGTTTCACTTGATACAATATTCTCAGCTTCACAATGAGGGCAGATAATTATCAAGAATTTACCATCAGTCCTTCTTTCTCCTCCCTCCAATTCTTTGCTGCACATGTCACAGAAATCTGGTTCAGGAAAACTGGGTAATTCAACTAGAATTTCCTTTTCCTTCTTCAATTCCTGCCAATTGATTATAATATACATAGAACACCATATAATGAACAAACCAGCTATTGAAGCTGCGAGAATTATCATCCATAAAAGGTCTCTTATGAACCCTATTACAAAACCAGAAGCGAATAATATAACAAGAGCTGCTGAGAGCCACAGAAAATTATCTACTTCCATGTCATCAAAGAACTTTATTACTGACATTAATAATATTTTACTGAAACTCATATTTAATTATTCCTTATCGAAAAATTAGTAGAATTCTACTAAAAATTTAATAAAATCCAAGGAAATATCAAATTATGACAACCTTTGGAGTGCAGATCGAACCTCAGATGGGGTATACTTGGCAAGAAATCTATAATATAGTTCAAGCTGCTGAAAAAAACAACTTCACACATACTTGGTTCTCTGATCATTTCTTATTAAGAGCTGATTCAGTTGATCAGAATTGCTATGAATGTATAACAGCAATGATGGGAGCTGCTGCTAAAACAGAAAAACTAAGGATTGGACCATTAGTTCTGTGTAATCTATATAGATATCCAGCTGTTTTAGCTAAACAAATAGCAACACTTGATCATTTTAGTAATGGGAGAATAGAATTTGGATTTGGAACAGGATGGAAAGAAATAGAATTCAATCAGTATGGAATAGAGTTTCCAAGTGGTGGTGTTCGTTTAGCAATGTTCGAAGAAGCTCTTCAAATAATCAAGAGTCTATGGACTGAAGAAAGAACAACATTTGATGGTAAATATTACAAAATTAAAGATGCTGTAGCATCACCCAAACCCTACCAAAAACCTCATCCTACTATATGGATTGGATTAGGTGGAGGAAAACCAAAGATAACCAGATTGGCTGCTCAATATGCTGAAGGTATCAATTATGTTTGGGCCATTCCTCCTGATGAACTTAAGCAAAAGCTTGATGAATTTGATGAAATTGCTAAAGAGTTAGGCAGAGATCCTTCTATGATTAAGAAATCATATGGAGCTTGGACAGATGTTTTTGAAGATGAAAAAGCAAAGCTCGAAGCTATAAAGAAATTGGCTGAAGAAAGAAAAGTACCCATAGAGGAAGTTGAAAAAGGGATGAAAAGAGCTCTTGTGGGAACCAGAGAGGAGATCATAGAGAAGATGAAAGAATATCAGAAACTCAAATTAGACCACTTCATTATTATGTTTCCATATCAAAAAGAGTTAGAACAGATGAAGATTTTCAAGGAGGAAATACTACCTAAAATCTAAATCTATCTCTTCCATTTCTAACTCCAATATTCTGACATAGAATTATAATCAGCAAGCCATTCTGGGTCAACTTGCTCTATTTCATGAAGTTTGAGTTTTTCTCCTTTCTTCTTTTTTAGCTTAGAATTATAATTAAATGTATATTTACTCTTTATTATAAATCGAGCACCGTTAGGTGTAACATAAGGTAAATCGACTAAATCGTAAAATCTATTGGATTTCAATTCCTCATATTCTTTCGCTATTTCCTTATCATCATCAGTAATGAATTTGAAATTTACTTTCAAGATCTTCTGTTTTCGTTGTAAAATCATTGTAATATAATTTTCCTCAGAGTAACCTCGACTTTTTAAAACTAAATCATGCATAAGGAGCTTATTATCTACATGAAGATCATTTTCAAACATCATATTGGATAATTTTGGTGCTATCGTTTCTTTACCCTTTTCAGAACGTATTGTAAATTTAGCTGGAGAGGTATAAGTATCAGAATATGTTAGTAGTCTAAAAGAGATATAACTACTTAATGCTCCTGTTATAAATGGTAAAACAGTAAACACAAATACTCCAGCATTATACCAATTCAATCTCGACAGAACACTTTCTTTAGGATTAACTATTTCTACCGGTTTCTTTAACCATTCAGTTAAAACGAGGAATTGAAAATCTTCATCTTTGAAGTCCAATTGTTTTAGGTGCTCTATTTCTTGACGTAAGTTGATTACGATAAGTCTAGATTCTTCCTTAAATTCTTGCTTGAATTTTTGTTTTGCCATAAAGTCTCTTATCAAATATGTCATAATATATCACCTTTAAACTTGATTTTTCATATTTAAGTGTTTGTTGACTATTCAGTGAAAGAGTCTTACCTAAAATTAAACCTCGATGATTAATTGACAAAATGTTTCAATTTAAACAACAAATTTGACATCAATAACATAATCAAGCTAATCTTTTAGGGGAAAGGTTTTATTTCTAGATAGAGATAGTTTATGTGATTCACAAAGGGGAAATACGTGACTGAAACAGTTTCTAGAGAATTAAAGGAAATAAAACACTTAACTGTTGTAGGAAAATACTATGAAGCAATAGAAATTATTGAGAGCTTTCTAGAGTTAAAAGAACTTTGTGAAAAAGATAGAGTTCGAGCATTGATTTTACAGAGCAAGAGTTTCTCTATGTTAGCCAGATTTGAATTCAGAGAAGAATATTTTAAGAAGAGTCTTGAACTATCAGAATTAGCTTTTAGCAAAAGCAAGGAAACAGATGATTCAATTTTCATGTTTGAAGCAAAAATATGGAATCTGTGGGTTTATTATGTACTAGCAAAGCCTAAGGCTAGAGGAATGCGGTCTAAACATCCTGCTTTCACACCTAAAGAGTTCTTAGAAAAACTAGGTGAATTAGAAAAAATACTTAATGAAATTAAAACAAAAGAAATTCCTGTTCCAAAAGAAATAGAAGCTTTGTTTTCCTTGATACAATCTACAAAACCCCAACTTAAAATCTATACTATTGAAAATCATATCTGGGATTACAAAGAAACTCTCAAAATGCTAGAGAGAAGCTTGCAACTAATTAAGGGGACTGAGAATAAAGAAATTCTAATGTTTGTGCAGTGGTATAAAGCTGATGTTTACAGCGATATTGGTGATTTTAGCAATGCAATAAAATTTTATGAAGAAGGACTGCTAATTGCTAAAGAGTTTGGTAATGAACATTTTGTTAGTTTTTTTCTGCAAGTAATTGGGGAAGCTTATTGGGGATTGGGAGAATTTAATCGTTTATTTGAATATACAACAAAAGCTCTGGAAATTAAAGAAAAACAAGAAAATGTTAGAGGAAGCGGTTATTCATATTCTCGTTTAGGTGTCTTTTATTATATGACTGGAGAATGGAAAAAAGCTCTTGAGTATTCCCAAAAAGGATATGATATCCTATCAGAGAAAGGGAAAAGAGAGAGATATAATTATATGTTGAATAATATAGCTGCATGTCAAACAGCGATGGGAGAGTATGATGAAGCGTTGAAAAATTATAAAATTGCTTATGAAACTAATATGAAAATAGGAAATACTGATGGAGCTAATATGAATCTTGGAAATATGAGTATGGTTTATACTCACAAGGGAGATTTAGATAAAGCTTTAGAGCTAAGTGAGGAGAATCTAGCTTATCATGAAAGATCAGTTAATAAAATTGAAATTGCTTATTCGTTCTTTAGAATTGGTTTCAGCTATTATCATAAAGGAATGAAAAATAAAGCAATAGAAAATCTTGAGAAAGCATTAGTATATCAACAAGAAATAGGAAATAAAATGGATATTATTGATACTCTATATACTCTATCATCAATAGCATCTGAATTTAATATGATTGATTTGGCAACAAAATATCATGAAAAATTGGTGGAAGTTACCGAAGAAACAGAGTATAGAAATGACAAACAATTAGCTCTTTTATCTGAAGCTATAATCCTTAAAAATAGTACTACATCCCGTGATAAAGTTAAAGCTGAAGTCCTTTTTAAACAAATTCTACAAGAAGATCTAGAATTTGCTTTTCATATCCAAGCTTTATTTCATCTATGTGAATTACAACTGAAAGAATTGAAAGAAACCTCTGATGAGAAAATTTTAGTTAAAGTACAGAAAAATAGTAGTAAATTAATAGAAATTGGAACTTCAAGTAACTTACCCTTTTTAATCGTTGAAATTTTGTGGTTTAAATCTCAACTTTCCTTACTAGATCTAAATGTTGAGAA
>JAUWEG010000211.1 GCA_030608385.1 Candidatus Heimdallarchaeota archaeon | reverse complement strand
GGGCATGTCGGTAGGAAAAATACAACTAATTTTATCCCTTCATAGTTGCTAACATCATCAAGTTCCATGTTTATATCCCAAAAGAGAACACTTGTGCTTGAAGCGCTACTTATGACCGAATAAGCAAAGAGTAAAAAAGCTAAATTTAAAACTATGAACCACTTTGAAGTATTTTTATTAGAAGCCATAGATATCAATCTTCTTAGTTCAGCTAATTGCTGAATACTTAATTATCTTTCTGTTTTCCTCAATTTCAACATTATCACAGACAACAGAATTCTTAATGAAAACATTATTATTTATCACAGAATTTTCCCAAATTACACTACGTTCAACCGAAACATTTTCTTTTAATTTTACATCCTTATGTAGAACTGAAAATGGTCCAACTACTGAGTTCTTAGAAATCTCTACATTATCCCCAATCACAACAGGAGGAATAATTTTTGCAGTTTCGTCAATTGTTAAATTTTCACCCATCCATATACCTTTCTTATTCTTTCCTGGTGGAGAATAATTGGAGATAAAACCTCTTAAAACGTCATAATTAGCCCACAGATAACTTCTAACATTACCTGCATCTATCCAATAATAATCGCCCACATATCCATTTAGTTTGAATTTTTCTTGAAGAAGATAAGGAAACATATCTTGCCCAAAATCTACAATATCTTTGAAATTATCTAAAATTTCTAGAGCCCTATGTTTAAAAAAATATATCCCAGTATTAACCAAATTTTGATGGAATTCCGCTACAGGTCGATAGGCAAAAGCCATTGTTGTAAATAACATCTCTTCTGGTTTGGGTTTTTCTAAAAATATCTCTATGTTTTGCTCTTCATCAAGAAGTATAACTCCAAATTTCTTTGTGGGAAAATCTATATTCTTCAAGCTGATTGTCGCATAAGCATTGGTTGAATAGAAAAACTTCTGCATCTTATTAATCGAAAGATCACAAACTATATCTGCCATTGATACTACAAAATCTCCATCAATAATATCTGAAACATTTCTAACTGCATCAGCTGTTCCAATGGGATCTATATCTGGAATAATAATCTCTAAATTGGAAAATTTGGAAGAATTATTCAAATAATCAATGATCTGCTCTCCTAGATATTTCACTGCAACGATGATTTTAGAAATCCCTGCATCAGTTATTTGTTTGAATGCAAAGTCAATCATTGGTGTAAGGGTGACAGGAATCAAGGGTTTAGGTTTGTTAGTCGTTAATGGACTTAAACGAGAGCCTTTACCTCCAGCAAGAATAACAGCACAATCTACCTTAGGAACCTCAATCACCTTCTTCTTTTCGTAATTGTTCAGATAACCAACCTATTCGAGTATCTTTTATACCCTTTATATCAAATTCAGGTACAAAAGGTTTGATATCTAGCAGAGGAGTATTATTCAAAACATCTATACCCTTGACGAGAAGTTTGTTTTTTTCAACACTTACTAACTGAACAATAGAAAAGCCTATTTTATTGGGTCTGTTCGGATGACGAATTGCGAAAATTCCTTTAGGGCTAGTATCAAGATAAGGAATAACTTTCAGGTCAACAGTCTCTGCTCTATCAAAATAGTAAAGCAAAATGATGTGAGAAAAACCATCAAGCTCTTTAAGTCCCTCAATATATTCCATATCAACAACTACAGTTCCAAAAGATTCTGAAAAACCGGGTTGAATTGGGATTTCTTCTGATTCATCGAAAGGAGATTCAATGAATCCAATTGGCTTAACTATTATTTCCATAAATTTCACTATGATTGGTACTATATTTTTTTTGTGTATAATTCTAGACCTAGAATTTATATAGTTTCAAAAGTAAACACCTGTTTTAGAAAACAGTGAGGTGTTTAAAATTAATAAAAAGAATATTTCAGTTTTATCATTGACTCTAATAGCCATTTTAGTTTCAATAAATTATAGCCAAAACTTTGTTATTGCTAACAATGTAGAAGATTTCACATATAATAACAATCTTGAAGCTCCCTTAGAATTATCATGGATTATGACAACATTTTATGTTGACTATGATACTCCGGAAGACTTTATTTGGGAAATAACTTCAGAAATTAATATGACTGTAGGAGATATTTTCAAGATAAAATTCCTAGAAGATCTAGACAATCTAGCTATAGCTAATTATGAGGATTTATACACTACGAATGAAACTTGGGGAGAATTTTATTTAAATTCAGTACTACTAGGAGATGACGCCAGTTTGATTGATTTCAATGATATAGGGCCATTTCTAGACTACTTTCCAGTAAAACTCATTTATCCACAAACTGTTCAAGTAGGAGGAGCTGAAATCAGTACCTTTGATTACTTATATGATGATTTGAAACAACATGAATTTTCTATGTTTGGAATGAAATATAAATTAACTAATAGAGCAAAATTATTTTCAATAGAAGCAACAATTCATTTTAAAATAATTGTTGGAGCTGAAGAAACAGAGATCAATCAAGAAGCTAAAGTGATATATAACAAAGAATGGGGAGTACTTAGCTCATTTGAATTATATTTGACCAGTGTATCTGGTTCAGAAGTAGAAGAAGTTGAGATTTTGTTAGAAATAACTGACGAGGATATAAAAGTAACGCCTTTTGGATGGATTGCAGGAATTCTTGTCCTGTTAATTGCAGGAGTTATTGTTATAAGAAGAAAGAGAAAACTAATCTAATAATAATTCAATGCAAGATCTGTATTTTTTTTACTTTTTTTGTTTAACAACATCAAATTGAATAAATTTCTAGTTTCTTCTTTGCTTCGGATTATATATTTAGGAGTAAAATCAGTATTTTCTTTGATGAACATTTCTAGACCTAGAATTTAAATACAATTGTGAGTAAACGCATACTTTAGCAAGCATAGAGGCGTTAAAAATAAATAGAAGGAAAATAGCAGT
>JAUWEG010000175.1 GCA_030608385.1 Candidatus Heimdallarchaeota archaeon | reverse complement strand
GTTATGTTTGTCTAAATCAACGATAAATCATTTTATTCGATACTAACGTCTTCGCAGTCATCTCTAAATGGACATTCTTCACACTGTCCTCCTTGAGAACATCTAGTGAATGCAAACTCATACAGTTTATCAACAAGTTTCTTCTGTCTTCTGAACTCAACAAGATTCAGGAAATAGTATATCTTTGGTCTTTCTTTTTTTGAATAGAGGATATTAACATTCTTTAGAATTTTCAAGTGTTGTGATGTAGCTGGTTGTGACACACCAAGTTTTGCTGCTAGATCAACAACACATAGTTTTTCTTCCATATTGGACGCGAGTAATCTAATCAATCTTAACCTTGTAGGATCTGATAAAGCTTTGAAAATCTCTGAAACCTCAAGTATCTCCTTTCTCATAGACATTAAGTGTATAAGTGATTACTTATAATTAAATGTTGTCAAAACATCTATGTTCTTGATCTAGTGTTATAACATCATTTTAGTAACTTGAGCGCATTCTCAGAATAATTAGATTCTTGATTTTTACACAATTCAATATATTCTCTTTTAACCGATTCCAAAGGTGGTAACTTCAAGTTTTTTAATTGTCCAAATATCAAAGGATTATTCATTGCAGCTCTCCCAATCATAACTCCTATGCAACCGATTTCCTTCATTTTCTCTACATCCCTCTTAGTTTGAATATCCCCATTAGCAACAATAGCTTTTCCGGTTTTAACACATTCAGGAAAAACACTCCAATCTGCTTTCCTTTCATACGACTCAGATCTATATCTAGCATGTACAATAAAAAAATCTGCATCAACTTTTTCTATTAATTTAAGATAAACTTTTTCTCTCTTCTCTGTCAAATTTACTCCAAGACGCAACTTAACATTAACATTGTAACCATAGTTCTTGATCAAATCAACCATTCTCTTGACTTTAGTTGGTCTTTTAATCATTGCACTTCCAATACCTTGACTAACATAAGTTTGAGAAGGACATCCGAGATTCAGATTAAAGCCTTGAAAACCTCTTTCAGAGGTAAAATCTCTTAGGAATGCATCTAATTTTTCCTCGTCTTTCCCCATAATCTGGATCATTGTAGGAGTATCATCATGAAGCTTAATTCTCTCTAAAGCAGATTTAGTTTTCTTAACCAAAGTTTCAAATCTAATCTGTTCTGTAAAAGTAAGATCTGCACCATATTTATGGCAAATTGACCTAAAACAGGAAACGGTTATTTTTTCCATAGGTGCTAACATAAGCTTCATGGTTAATTGTGATTTTCTATGTCTTTAAACATTTTTTGTTTAGATATTTTTCGGAAAATCACTCTGCTAAGTAACTTTAGCATATTTGTGAGGAAAGTTTTTATCATATTCTTCATTCTATAGGAATTGGTTGTACTAAAATGAAAAGAATAAAAATTCTATTTCTTATTAATTTTCTAGTTCTCATAGTCGGATTCTTACCAACTTCAATGAATGTTAATTCCACATATGATAGTATTATGTTAAATGATGACATTCGCCTAAATGATTTATCTTCTTGGTGGTGGGAACCATTGGAACTAATTTCTACAGGATTTGATACAAATAATTATTTTTCTAGAATCGCAGTTGATAACAGTAATAATATGCACGTTGTAACCTCCTCAGATGAAGATATTTTGAGTGCAGGAACTGACAGAGATGTGTTTTATAAGAAATTTGATTATGTGACAAAGATCTGGTCTGAACCAGAACTTGTATCAACTGTTAGTTCGAGCTTTTCTGAAATGCCTGAAATTGCAGTTGATTCAACGGGCTCAGTACATGTTGTTTGGCTTGAATCCGATGATATTTTGGGATCAGGTGCTGATAGAGATATCTGTTATAGAGAAAAAACTTCTTCTGGATGGGGATCTATTGAACTTGTTTCAATAGAAAGTGACAGTACATCTACTTATTTATCGATTGTAGCTGATTCAAATGGTGTAGCACATGTAGCATGGGAAGATTTTGCAGATTACACACTCCCTGATGGAGACCAAGACATTTTTTACAAACATAGATCTGCATTAGGGATATGGTCTGCAGCTGAGATAATTACGGATTTGAGTACAACATCCGCATATAATCCAGAAATACAACTTGATTCACAACAAAACATAATTATTGCCTGGAATGATCTCTCAAATATTTTAGGATCTGGTACTGACCAAGATGTATTTTATCGACAACTGGACAAAGATCTCATTACTTGGTCTCCTCTAAAATTAATAAGCTCCGAAAGTGATGCCACATCTGCATCACCTAGTCTTTCCAAAGGGGTAGATGGTATGATTCACATTGTTTGGTACGACTATTCAGATTATGAAGGGGCGGGATCTGACGCTGATATTTTCTATAAGAGCTATGATTCCAGTCTTGATTCATGGTCAATATCAGACATTGTTTCAACAGAGAGTACAGGAACTTCTTTTCGTCCAAATGTTGATGTTGATGGTACAAATAGTATTTATGTTATTTGGGAAGATACTACAGATGTTGGAGGAGGAGGTACAGGTAATAATATCTTATTCAAGTATCTTGATTTAAATACAAATACTTGGTCTTCTTTGGCTATTCTTACTTATAACAACATAGCTAGTTCTTTCTACCCCGATTTAGTAGTTGATTCCTTAGGTCATGTACATACGATTTTCCTCGATTCTGATTCAAGTTTATTGGGTTCTAGCTCAGATACAGATCTTTTCTACAAGAAATTTGTAGGAACTCCTATACAACCCCTCTTAGATGAAATAAATCCAAATCCTACCTCTATGGGAAATATTCCTTTGAGCTGGTCATTAGTACAAGATGCTACAAATTATGAAATATATAGAGAAACTTCTCAATTTTCCTCAACTTCTGGATTAACTGCTATTGATACTTCTACTACTACATCTTATACTGACACTGTTACTGCTGCTGGATACTATTATTATGCAGTAGTAGCAACAAATGAATACGGAGAAAGTCTTGTCTCAAATGTTGAGTTTGTTGAAGTCATAGAAGACACTTCTGGGATATTTGCATCACTTAAAATTGGTGAGTTACTAATCTTTGCTGGGATAGTTCTAGGCTTACAATTGATATTTTCATTACTAACATATGTTTTACTTAGTAATAAAATTCAATCTGCAGCTAAAACTAAAAGTGGTAAAAAATAATTTTCCTCTTTTTTTTTATAAAATTTCACTGAGCATTTTTCTAATATATTTTAATACAAACTGATGATATTCCTCAATATTACCATATTCAGGGATTTGATCAAACTGCAAATCATCTCTCCGTTAAGTAACTTTAGCATATTTGTGAGGAAAGTTTTTAGCATATTCTTCGTAATGTAGGAATTGGTTGTAATATCATGAAAAGAATAAAAATTCTATTTCTTATTAATTTTCTAGTTCTCATAGTAGGATTCTTACCTACTTCAATGAATGTTAATTCCACATCTAATAGTATTATTTTAAATGATGACATTAATCTAAATGATTTTTCTTCTTGGTGGTGGACTCCTGTAGAACTAATTTCAGAAAGCAGCACAATAAGTGCGTATCATCCTGCTATTGCTTGCGATAGTGAAAATAACATCCACATAATTTTTGACGATGTAACACCTGATCTTGGAGGTTCTGGGAACGATAGAGATGTTTTTTATGTCCAATACGATGCTCGAACAAAAACTTGGTTACCTCTAGAAGTAGTTTCTACTGAGAGTACAAGTGGGTCAGACTCAGCTACAATAGCTATCGATTCAGAAAATAACATCCATGTTACATGGAGTGATTATACAGATATACTAGAAGCTGATGCTGATGAAGATGTATTCTACAAACAGCGATCTTCTTCAGGAATCTGGAGCACAACAGAACTAGTTTCCTCTGATAGCACTCTGGGAGTAGATCGTCCTGTAATACACGTGGATGCAAAAGATATAGCACATATAGTTTGGAGTGATAACACTGACGGATGGGATGTCCTTTATAAACGAAGAACTTCTGCTGGAATTTGGAGTTCTACCTTTACAGTCTCAGAATACAGCACACTCACAGCATATACTCCACGTATTGATAGTGATGCAACAGGTAATATTTATTTTATATGGACAGATGAAACTAACTACGGAGGTTCAGGGGTCGATCTCGACATTTTCTTCAGGACTTTAGATGAAGATTTGACAACATGGTCTCCATATACAGTTATAAGTACAGAAAGTGATGATGTTTCTGGAATTCCTAATATATCCGTTGATGATTTAGATAGAATTCACATATCTTGGATCGACAAATCTGATTATGATAGTGCTGGTACCGACTGGGATGTATTTTACAAATATTATGATCCCCAATTTGATACTTGGCATATTTCTAAAGTTGTCAGTCCTGAAAGCGATTCACCATCGACCGAATTGAGAATGATGTCAGATGATTCTCATCTCTATCTAGTTTGGGAAGACCGGACTGAGTATTCAGGAGTGGGGGCAGATTCAGACATTTTCTTCAAATATATGGATTTAACTACCAATTCTTGGTCATCTCTTGGGGTTCTAACTTCCGGTCATGTAGATGATTCTCTTACTCCTGCTTTAGCAATTGATAATCTAGGTCATTTACATGTGACATGGAGCGATTGGACAGATATACTAGGAGCTGGTGTTGGTCCAGATATTATGTATAGAAAATTTGTAGGAAGCCCTGAAACACCAACTCTT
>JAUWEG010000005.1 GCA_030608385.1 Candidatus Heimdallarchaeota archaeon | reverse complement strand
CCTAGAGCACTTTTTTTGCAAGTCATACATCGTTTACCAAAAATCTTAGGATAAAAACGATAACTACCATAAATTAGGAATATTACACCTGCTGTCCCTAAAATTCCTCCACCTACTACAAGAACCCAATATCCGAAACTTCTCGTTGGTGGTTCAGTTGGAAGTTCAGTAACATGATAACCATTAATCTTGTAAATCTGGAGATTTTTGTAGGTTAAAGCTTTACCTACATAAATTCCGTCAATAAAACCTTCCTCAGGTGGGATGACGAAATCGGGTAGTATTTCTCCGTTTCTCATACCGATAAGGTGTTGATATAGACCAGGAGGATCAATGCTAGTAGTTCTGATAGCTATTTTAACAGGATCTTCCTCATCACGAGTTTCAGCAATAAGTCCATCAACATACATTTGGTAGCCATAATCAAGAAGGTCCCCATCCTCTACAACATATTTATTTGCAGAAGTGGGAGTACCAGCTATTGATAACCCTACAATCAGAGGTACAACAAACATGAATAATAGAGCATATCGCTTCATCAAGAACAATTGACTATTGAAATAATAAAAAGCTATCGAATAAAAAGATATAAGTGGCGAGGCAGCCGGGATTTGAACCCGGGTCGAAGGAGTTCGGCATTCAATGCAAGACTGCAAGGAACTTGACAGTCCCCCATCATAGGCCAGGCTAAACTACTGCCCCGTTATTTTCGACATTCTTTTTTCTTCTACGACTTCTTTTAAACTTGTCGTTTAGTATAACGAGAAATTCAATAGAACATCAATTAACATAGATAAAAGAGAAATTCAATATTTTAATCTAGTCCAAATTCTACTCTCTTTCGTTCTACATCTTTCATTAGTTCTTGCGCAAAGGTTCTGAATGAATCCTCTACTTTTTCACCTGTTTTTGCTGATGTAACAAAGAAAGAATCCTTTGGTATATTCAATTCTTGAATAATAGTATCAATATTTTCTTGTGAAACAGCAATTTGTTCTTTTAAATCTGCTTTGTTTCCTATAAGGAAATATATTGCATCTTCTTCCACGCTCTCTAAACCTTTTTTCCATGCTTTCAAAGAACTTAGAGTGTTATTTCTTGTGAGATCATAAACTAAGAAACACCCTCTTGCTCCTCGATAGAATTTTTCTCTAACTGATGCAAATCGTTCTTGTCCTCCTATATCACTTATTAGAAACAGCACTTCATCATTTTCAACAAACAATTGTTTGCTTAGAATGTCTACTCCTATTGTCATAAGATATGATGCTTGGAATTTGTTGTGTACAAATCTAGTAATAAGAGAACTTTTCCCTACTCCTGGGTCTCCTAGTAGAACTATTTTGAAAATATACTTCTTGCCTTTCCCCTCGTCTTCTGTCATCATTTTCCCCTTGTCAATTTTCTCTTCGTATTTTTTTATTAAGTTTGTGCTTGTCTTTGCTTGTTTTTTCTAATTATTAAACATTTTAACTAGTTCTATTGCTGTTTCTTCAGTTAATTCTATCTTAGGTGGAATCAAGTTTAAACCATCTTCAGGAAATCGAGGTACTAAGTGAAAGTGTATGTGATTAAGTATCTGTCCTGCATCTCTACCATTGTTTTGAATAATGTTCAAACCTGTAGCTCCGGTTATTTGTTTCAATCTACTTGTAATTTCAGGTATTTTTTTTGTGAAATTCATTTCAGTTTCTGATAAATCGAATATTTGTTCAAGGTGTTTCTTTGGCACGAACAAACTATGACCTTTTGACATGGGATATATATCTAGAAATACTTTAATTTCGTCATCCTCATAGAGAGTATAGCTTGGTAATTCTCCTTTCACAATCTTACAAATAAGACATTCTTCATCCATATCAATCATGCGCTCTTCTTTTCCTAGTGGTTTACTTATCTTACTTTTCAGTTTTTTGGATTGCAGCTGAAATAGTAAACAATAATTTATGAAACTTCAACAATTAATCCTTTATCTTGATATAGGATATAGGCATTACCTCCGGCACGAATTATTGCTTGGGCAACCTCTTTTTGCTTCTCTGGAGAATAGGCCAGGAATGAACCACCATTTCCGCTCCCTAATAGTTTACAAGCTAATGCTCCAGCGTTTTTTGCGCTTAGAATTAATTTTTGCATATGATTTGTGACATTTTCAAAATAGTTCTGTTGGAAATGGTGATGGGAATTGATTAATTCAGCAAGTTCTTCTGGTTTAAATTCCTGTTTTTTCATTTTATGATATCCATCTCTTACAACGTCCCTAATTCCTAAAACAGCTACTAGTCTTTGTAATTCTCTACTAGTATTTTCTTTATACGCTTGATATACTTCACTAAAGGATGAAGATTGTAAATCAAAGGAAGTATCTCTTCTTTTTATTATTTCTATTCCTTGATTTATCTCCTCTTTCCTCTTTCTTATCGTTTGAATAGTTTCTTTTTTTGTTAAAGTATCACCAATAACTATACCTGTAAGTTTAGTATCAAGTTTCTCGAACCTGTAAGGTTTCCTACACTCTAGATAGAGCATGTCTCCAAATACACTGGCATATTGATCCATCATTCCTCCTGGTTCTCCCAAGTTTACTACTTCTGTTAAATATGCATTCCATGCCAATTCTTTCTCTGTTAAATTTGAATCTGAGGCTTTATCAAAGAACCCAACCAAGGCCGAACAGAGTGCAGATGAAGAGGAGAGTCCTTTTCCTATTAGGATGTTGGAATTAACTTCAACGTTCGCCCCAAAGCTCTTTGGAAGATATTCTTGAAATATATTGAAAACAGAACGAATATAATCTCTTTTTTCGTTTAGTGGCTGTGTTTCATTACTAAACTTAACTTCTTTACCTAAATCTGTTAGTGTGAATTTAATAATTCCACTATTGTTTGTTTTACCTTTAACTTCTATTCTTTGGTTGACTGCAATAGTTATGACTTCAAGGTTCATGTAATCTACGTCTTCACCAAAAAGACAAACTCTTCCAGGAGAAGACGAAATTATCTCTAGCATTCTACTCCGTCCATTTCTCTTGATATTCGGTAGCTGTCCTTTTTACTTTCTCAATATCAATAGTCAGATAGTTTCCATCTTGGAAAACAATTTCCCCATCAATCATAGTCATACTTACATCTTTACCACTAGCTGAATAAACTAAATGGGAAACTGGGTTGTAAAGAGGAAAAGAGTTGACTTCATCAATATTAGTCATTACTAAATCAGCTTTTTTCCCTACTTCAACTGAACCTATCTCTGTTCCCCAATTTATAGCTTGAGCTCCCTCTATTGTTGCCATTCTTAGAACTTTCTCTGCAGGTAAAGCCAGTTCATCTAGATGTTTAATTTTCTGTAAGAATGCAGCTAAACGCATATCTTGAAACATATCAAAATTATTATTACATGGAGGACCATCTGTGCCAATCCCAACAATAATACCCAACTTATGATATCGTAAAACATCACATATTCCTGAAGCCAATTTGCTGTTACTGCTAGGATTGTGAGTTATTCGGGTATTTGTTTGTTCAACTAAATTATATTCATCATCATCTAGCCAGATTCCATGAGCTAGTATTGTTTCTGAGCCTAGAGCATTTAGTTTTTTCAGCGATCTAAAATAGCTATCACCAAATATTCTTACAACTTCAGCACATTCAGCTTGAGATTCTGAAGCGTGTGAATGGATCATTAAATCATCATATTCATCTTTTGTTTCTACAATAAGTTTCATCAATTCAGATGAACAGGATAGAAGAAATCTTGCATTTAGAGAGTATTTAACTCTCCCATTTTGTGTTTGATGATATTCATCAATTTGCTTTCTAGCAGATTCAATTACTGTTTCAGTATCCTCAATTATTATTTCTGGAAAATCATTACTATAATCCATCAGCATTTTACCTATTCTTGTCCTGATTCCAATTTCTTTTGCTGCCTTAATTCCAAAATTTGAATCATGAGTAGTAAGCATATCGTTTGCTGTAGTAGTACCTGTTCTTATCATTTCAGCAAATCCTAGAAGTGAGGAATTGTATACTTCTTCTGCAGTAAAATGAGATTCGCCTGGCAAAACCACTTGTTTTAACCAATCTAGAAGTGCAAAATCATCTGCCTTTCCTCTAAGAAATGTTTGAACACTGTGACTGTGTGTATTTACTAAACCAGGGAGTAAAATTTTGTTGTTTCCGTCAACTATTTTCGTTGCTGAAAATTCCTTATGAATTTCTTTTTTTGTCCCTACACCATGAATTAATCCATTAGACACATAAACAGCAGCATCTTTGATAACGCTGTTTTTTAGATTACTGGTTACTAGTATATCTGCTTCTAAGATAGTATCTTTCAACTTGACCATTGATTTTATAGGGAATAGCTTAATAAATCCTCTTTTTTTGTATTTTTACAGAGGAGATAGAACTCATGGCAAATGATGAGATAGCAAAGTTGACAGAAGATATCGTCATATGTGAAGCTTGTCACCTGAAGGATAGTAGGACTCAAGTTGTTCCAGGTCTCTATGGTCCAAAAAATGGTTTGTGTATTATCGGGGAAGCACCAGGTTATTATGAAGATAAACAAGGTATACCTTTTGTTGGTAGATCAGGAAAGCTACTTGACAATATGCTCTCAGGTATTGATTTAGAAAGGGAGAAGGATCTGAGTATCCTTAATGTAATTAAGTGCCGTCCAACAACAGCTGATAATAATAATAGAACACCAACAAATTCAGAGTTGAAATTCTGTGGCGAGAGATGGTTATTCAAACAATTGGAATTACTTTCACCAAAACTTATTGTGACCATAGGTTCAATAGCCTTGAGGTTTTTTATCCCCTCTGCTGCAGTAACTAAGTATGTAGGAAAATCTTATGACACTGATTTTGGGATAAAATTGTATGTAACATATCATCCTGCATACATTTTACGAAACTATAACTTGATGGATATTTATAATGAGCATTTCGAAGGTATTAAGAGTTTATACCTAAATCTCTTAAATCAAAATGAAATAACTTCTGATAACAAGAGATCAACCAAAGGACAAGGAGAACAGAAATCTTTGACAGATTTTCTGTAAACTTGTAAAAGCTTCATAATGATAATTCTTTCTATAAGAGAATAATTTATAATTAGAATTGAGACCGATTAAATGATGAAGAAAAAGTCTAAGCTGTTTGGTACAGCTGGAATAAGAGGTCATTTTGGTACTAAGGTTACAGCTGAACTCACAATTCAAGTTAGTCAAGCAGTTGCACAACTCTATTCTTCTGAGGGAATTCTCATTGGTCACGACGCAAGAACTTCATCTGAAGCCTTAAGTCAATTTGCCTCTGCATCACTCTCATTATCAGGAGTTAAAGTTTACAAAATTGGTTTGTGCACATTTCCAGTTATCGCCAATCTAACTTTGAATTCTAAACATTCCGTTGCTGTTTATATTACTGCTTCTCATAATCCACCAACAGACAATGGAATTAAGGTACTAAGAAATGGGAGAGAATTTACACTCCAAGAGCAAAATGATATCGAAGACCTAATTATAGAAAGAGATGAAAATATAAAACTCATTCATCATGAAGCCTGGGACAATATTGAACCACAATTAGAGGTTCTAGATGCAAACAATCAATATTTCAAAAGGATAACAGAAGCAGTTCAAATTAATGGAGAGGGAAAGAAGGTCATACTTGATTGCGCCAATGGTCCCATGTCAGAACTTGCACCGTTAATATTAACACATTATGGATTCCTACCAACAACAATTAATTCGCATATAGATGGATCTTTTCCAGGAAGACTTGCAGAACCCAGTCCGGAAAATCTTACAACACTCATAGAACTTTGTAAGAAAGAAAATGTTCTAGGAGCAGCTTTTGATGGGGATGGGGACAGACTAGCTATCATTAACGAACAAGGAGAATTTGTTGAATTATCTAGAATAAATGCACTGTTGGCTACATATGCCATAAATGAAGGGGGACCTGGAAAGATTATAGTTAGTATAGATTCGTCAACTACAATTGATAAAACTGTAGAGAAAATAGGTGGAGAAGTTATAAGAACAAAATTAGGAGAACTTCACACAAAAGGTCAAGAGTTAATTCAATCTAATGAAAAAGTCATTTTCGCCGCCGAACCTTGGAAACCCATCTTTCCTAAATGGGGTTTCTGGATAGATGGATTATATTCCTTAGTTAAAATTTTGAAAGTGATTGTAAGCGGTAAAACTACTGTTTCTGAGATAATGAAGGATATTCCATTACATATTGCTAAGAGAAATGCTTACCTAGTAGACCAAAAAAGGGTCGAAACTATATTCGATGATTGTAAAACCAAACTTAGATTTTCTCTTGCAAATGAGAGTAAGAAAGAGCTAACTATCGATGGACTACGTTATGATATGGATGATGGTACCTGGATCTTGATAAGAAAATCAGGAACAGAGCCTAAGATAAGAATATATTATGAATCCCCTACTCAGAATCGTTTTGAGTGGATTGAAAACATTGTTAAAGATTTAGAAATAATAATCAAAGAAAAGTGAGATATATGGTATCAGATGTAATAAAAAAAGAGCTAAGATTAACCAACGAAAGACTAAGAATTACAATAGTGGTTTTATTATTCTGGGTCATACTAACTACCTTAGATATTATAGGAATAATTAATTTGGATACAGCAGGATTCGGATTCCTAATTTATGCAATCATGGCAGCTTCAGCCATCATTTTCCTGATTTTAGCTTTAGGTATTCAAGCTGAACCACTACTTAAACAAGTAATAAAAAATAGAAAAGAGATTAACAAGTTTTGGGAATCTGAAGAGAAATTAAAACCAAGTATTGAAAAAAGGACCAAAATTAGTGAGGTTATTTTGATTTTTGCAATACTATTGATGATGGTTTCTTTACTCTTTGTAGTGGTATAGAACTTCTAGCTTTAACTCAATGAAAATAGTTGATTCAAACTAGACAAACCCACATTTTCTTTCTTTAAAGAGTCAATCAATTAATTGATATACCACCTTCTTACAAGTTCTAGTAAATCTTCCAGTCGAAGAAGAGGGGTTTTGAAAGAACCAGAGTTCACTGAAAGTATTCACTACCTTATTAGAAGGAACAAATTACTAACTAGGCTAAGGAAATATCCTTATTTACTACTAGATTTTGATATAGATGGATGACTAGAAATAATTCTTCTGAATTCTCAATATTCTTTGATGATGGAGGGGTAATGAATGACAATATATTACGTGGCATTCAGTGGCAGAAAATGATAGGGGATTTTTTTTCACCAAAGTATGGGGGAGAATCTCATAAATGGAGTGAAGCGAACTTTGAATTCATAAATGAAATTATGGCAGAATATACTGAAGCTGCAGAAAATGAAGAATTAATTGAGTATAACGATTATTATTCAGATTTTATTTTGAGATGGGTAACTAGTATGTTTGAGTATGTAGGAGTTAAAGTTCCCCCTGAAGAGATGCACAACAAAATCTACTTTGAAGTAATAGAAGCTATAACGCCTAATATCAAAGCCTCTTTTCCAGGGGTGGTTGAAGCAATTAAAAACCTTCATAGCCAAGGGTTTAGACTGTTTACTTCTTCAGGAGAACACTCAGTTGAACTAAAAGGATACTTAAGGGGAATGAGGTTAAAAGACTGTTTCGAAAACTTCTATGGATCAGATTTAGTAAATACTCATAAGAGCGACGAGGTTTTCTATGATAGGATTTTCAAGGAAATTAATTTAGATCCCAAAAGAGCAATAGTAATTGATGACAAACCTATTTTCTTGGAATTTGCTGAAAAGATTGGAGCAAATGTTGTTCAAGCTTGTTTAACAGGAGAATTCGAACCATCATATAGATACTATGTGGAAAATATGAATGAATTACCAGAAGTAATAATTAAGCTTCTAAAAAAAGTAAAAAAATAGAAAAGAGGAATTATTCTTTGTCATAAATTCCTTTGTATGGTGCTCTTTCACCTTTCATATACCTCTTATGAGGATCTTTGATAAACCATGCAATAAGAATACCTATTGAGAAAAGTACAAGTAAACTTGCAAGTGCAATTCTCATTGGAATGGCTTGTTCAACTATTTCTGGAGATTGGAAGTAAGGATCAGTAAGGAAAATCACTAAACCAAATAAAAGAGGAGATACAATTGCACTTACTCTTCCAGCTATTTTTTGGAAACCACCATATTGTGCAAGTTTTGAAGGTGGTGCAAGAACCATAATGAATTGTCTTCCAACTATCCAAATTCCTCCAAAACCTATTCCAATGAATATCGCACCAAACCATATTACCCAGGAAGGTATTGTGAATGCACCTACATCCAATCCACTTAGGACGAAAATGACTATCGCAATAAACCAGGACATGGCAACTCCTAGGAATAGTTTTTTTGGTCCTAATCTATTCATAAGTCTTCCAACAAGAATACCAAAGATTATAGAAAATACTATTCCTCCTAGAATAATATAGTTTGTCATTCCCTCAAGTGCGGGTCCACCCATAATTGAAACCACAGGTACCATATAGAGAATCGTTGTATTTGCAGCATCTGTGATGAAAAACCAAGCTAAGAAGAACAACCATGAATTTCTGTCGGAGATAATTTCTTTAAGCGAAGTTTTGAAAGCAGTTAATGATGATTTCAAATGCTCTCTTGGTGTCATCTTTTCCTCAGGAGGATTTTGTACCTCTTTATGGAAGAAGTAAGGAATGCTGATCAAAATTATGACGACAGCTGATACTACAAATAAATATCTTAATCCGCCATAGTTTATAGTATTTGGATCAATAATTACTCCCCCTACTTCCCAGATTCCGGTATCTACTTGAGTATGTGGACCAAATAAGCTGGGAAGACCTATGACTATACTTATCATTATTGCAATTACTGAGCCAAAAGCTGCAAGTGCACCACCGATGGCCTGCATAAAACCTCTCTTTTCTGTTTCAGCAATGAAAGGAATTTGAGCGTCATAAAACATTCGACCTGCTTGATAACAGAAATTCGCAACTACAAATAAGATGCATGCCCACCAAAAGTTTGACCAAACTGTGATTAATGCCGTTGTGGTCACCATTATTCCTGCTGAAATAAGCACTGCTGGCTTTCTTTTCCCAACTTTATCTGAGATAGCACCCAAAATTGGTCCAAATATAGCAATCAAAAGATTTGAACCAGCCATAAATACAGACATTACAATAAATACTGTGGGGAACCTCCAACCCATTTGGACACCCAATAACAAAACAAATGGAGTGAATGCTAAACTTATTACCGATTGTGAGAAGAAAGTATCAGCCATATCATAGCTATACCATAGCCAAGCATTTCGTGAACTTGTCTGTTTTGATTCTAAAGCAGTTTCTCTAATATCATTTTTATCTATAACAACTTCTTCATGTGACAATTTTTTCACCTTAAATATGTCTCTCAAAGGAGAATATTGTTCAATTTGTACTAGTTTATTTTAAAGATTCACCTAAAATGTAAGAAAAATCAATTTTTTCGAGCTTTTCATTCTTAACGATGAAGTTTTTTCTCGAAATCCCTAAGAGAAGGAGGAAGCCCATCATTCACAGTTACTTTACTGAACTCTAATGTTACTAACCCCATTAATCTCTCTCTTTTGGATTCATCTGTCTTCATGAAGATGAATCGACTAAACGGCATTTCCGCAGCTATTTTTGGGTAAGTAATTTGATCATGGACTTTGTCTTGAGTGCCATTGATAACAAACACTTCTTTTGTTATTCCAGAAATATTGCCAAAGAGTTCAAAATCTCTTACAGATTCTGCAGCTTTCTTCCATTTCCAAGGTTCTGCATTAGCTATAAAATTTTCAGCTCTCTTTCTTTGGATTTTCTCATTCATACCTCTCATTTGAAGTCTTCTAAGTACAGGTTTCATCATCCTAATAGCAAATACAGGTAGGAAAGGAGTTACGTATCTCAGAAACCATTTTGGAAACCATAGAGTATGCATAGGGTCATGAATAATTACAGTAGGGGCATCAATAGTTCCATCTATTAAACCATGTAAAACTATTGCTCCACCCCAACAAGTACCAAAGAGAACAAAGTCATCTTTATCTAATTCTAGGAAATTAATCACATCTCGAATATCTTTAGCTTTTTGACTCATATCCAATTTTGCTTTCTTTCTATCCAATTTACTACTTCTCTTCTCACGAGTTTCGACATAATAGCACTCAACCTTATCATGGATGACTTCATAAAAATCCACATACCCCATTTCAGTTCCTCCCCAGCCAGGAACAAAAACTAAAGGACGTTTTGATATTGGATTGGCAGGTCTAAAATGATATATTCGAATTTCCCCATCATCAACAGGAGCATACAGGATTTCAGTTGTACTACTCTCCCAAAAATCTGGAACATTTCTTTCAGTAGCTGTGAGCATCTCGTGAACTTGTTGTTCTAATTCAGGAGTTATATCAAGCACAGATTGTTCCTTCTGTAGAGTTTCGTCAATTGGTTTCTCCATGTACTTTTTCTCGAAAACACTCATTATTAAACTTGTTATTCACCTAAATTAATAAATAATATGACCAATCTGAAAAGTGTTCTAGATTACAAGGAAAAATAGTCTCCACCTTATTAGAAGAGTTAGTATCTTTGAAAATAACCTTGTTGTTTAGGTCAACTTTCTGGTCAAGGGACCTTACTGCAAGGTTTTCTTCTTTCTAATAAATTTCATGACAAATATAGAACCGATTGCTATGATAAGAGAAGTAGCTAGAAGTATTAAGAAGAAAATAAAGTCAGCATCACTATTATTAAGAATTATTGAATATTTATCGAGAATAAAGTAAACGCCAATTCCAATAGCAACAATTCCCAAAGCTGAAGACATGAAGACTAAGATATTCAAACTTCTTTTTTGACTATGTTGAGCACCGTAATAAACCAATAGAGCACAGATTATTGGAATCGGAACTTCAAAAAACCAAACACCATTAGGCATTTGCTTAAAGAAATCTTCAACAAAATCAAAGGCTGATTCCATGCTTGTAAGTAAGAGAAAAACCAATGTTACAGTATAAACAAGTGCTAAAACTGCAGAAATCCATGGAGGTGTTTTAATTTTGGGTGTGGATTTCAGATTTTGTACTTCTTCTATACTCATATGGTTTTGCACCACTAGTAGATTGAAGTGAGTCGCATTAATTAAATTCTTGGTGTGAGATGTTGTCTCATCATTATGTATATAAAATGAAAGGTAAGATTAAGCTTCGGAGATTTAAATGACTAAAGCAAAAGTTGAAACTAACAAGGGAACTTTTACAATAGAATTCTTTGATGATCAAACACCTAATACTGTCAAAAACGTTGTTTCATTGGCTCAATCAGGTTTCTATAGTGGAGTTAAATTCCATAGAGTTATACCAGATTTTGTTGTTCAAGGAGGAGATCCTACAGGAACAGGTGGAGGTGGACCTGGATACCAAATCGCTGATGAGGTAGATAACTCTGTACAAATACATGTTCTAGGAGCTCTAAGTATGGCCAACTCTGGACCAAATACAAATGGATCACAGTTTTTTATTGTGTTGAATCCTAATAGTTGTAAGCACTTGAATAACAAACATACTGTTTTTGGTAAAGTTGTTGATGGAATGAATGTTGTTAATAAGATAAATCAAGGAGATCATATGATCAAAGTAACAGTTGAGGAAGAATCAGATTTAATCAAAAACCATCAACTCAAGAAACTGTAGTAAAGTCAAAAAGCCAACTAACTATTTTTCTTACTTTATTTTTATTTTCTAAATTAGTGGAATGAAGAAAAAATAGAAAATGGTGGCTCGAGCGAGTTTCGATCTCGCGACCTCAGGATTTCTCACCTGAGGACTCAGCACATAATTCTAGCCCTTATTTGTTAAGATTATGAGTCCTGCGCTCTAGCCAGCTGAGCTACCGAGCCATCTCTAAAACTGAACATGAAATCTTGCTTTTAATTCTTTTGTTCTTAATCAAGCTTGAAGTTCAGTGGAATGTTTCTATTTGTTGAAGCAATTGATTAGGAAGCTAGAGTAGAAGAAGAGCTCTAAAAACAGATTTTTCTTTTATCATAACCATTTATTCAAAACTTCTTCTGCTCCCTGTAAAAGGTCCCCGAGCACCTTTTTATCTTCGTTTTCTTCTAATTTTACCTTTCTATTCTCCAACCATCTGAATAGAGTAGCACTTAGCTGTTCTTCGAGTTCAGAGATAATACCGAATTTTATTCCGTAATCTGATTCTTCTGTCATTATACTCAACAAGTATTTTTTTAATATATTCTCTTGTAATTCCCCAGTAGTATTGAGAAATAACGTTACTATTATCTACTAATTCATAGAGAAATCAATTAATAAAGACAAACTTCGTAATTTTTAGACAAAAATAAATAAAATAAAAAATAGTAAAGGGCTACTAATTTTGTTCTTCGTCCGCTGCTTGAGCTTCATCTACCTGTTCTTCGTCCGCTGCTTGAGCTTCATCTACCCGTTCTTCGCCCTCTGGCACTTCATCTACTTGTTTTTTGCTCTTTTGCACTACTTTTAAGAACTGTTTACCAGTCTTCTGCATTTCTTTTACGAGTTCTTCGCCTTTGCCTATCTTGTATTTGCATGGAGTTGGAAATCGATCTGCTCCTCTTTTTAATGCATCGAGAGTTATATAGTAGTTTTCAACAGATGTTCTAACAGTAACTAGTTCTTGTCCCTCTTTTACTCTTGCAGCTCTATCTGTTGGTTTTCCAAAAGATAATCTCATCCCATCTTGAATTCTATCAGCACCTGCTACTGCCATCATTTTATTTTCTCTTAGAATGTGATGTGGATGTATTCTAATTGTCATGTGATAGTTTTCAACTCCTAAGTGTCTTTGAAGGTGCCTGTTAACTGCGATTCTTGTAGCTTCTAGAGCAGTATGTCTAATCTGACATCTATCTTTCGAAACAAGATGAACATGTAAAGGAAAATCCCCTTTTCTGTTTCCAGTATCATATGCCCTGATTCTTGAGTCAGGTGCTCCTCTAACATACTTTCCGACTCTTGTATTTGCTGGTCCTCTTACTCTTGTATAACATCTCGCTGGTCTTTTACCCATTTTTTTCAACCTTACCTTATCTAGCTGATAGAGCAATTCTCTCTATCTCTTGTTTTTTCTTAACTGCTGCGCTAGCTTGATCGCCAGTTGCTGCAACTATTAATTCCTCAGCAACAACTTCTTCAACACTTTTGATGTTATTAAAGCTCTTTTGTTTTATCGCATTAGCCATGAATCGTAATGATAAGTCAACCCTTCTCAATGGTGATACATCAACTGCTATATGTTGTGCTACTCCACCATAAGTTAAACGAGTTGTTTCTTCTCTTGGTGCCACATTACAAATTGCATCTACAAGAACTTGAACAGGATTCTTTCCAGTTCTTTCACCTATAATCTCAAATGCAACTCTAACAAAGTTTATAGCTCTTTGTTTCTTTCCAGCATTCTTTCCCTTTTTCATTAATTTGTTAATGAATCTTTCAACGATATTCATTTCTGCTTTTTTGAAACGTTGAACCTGGTATCTTCCACCAGAATGAGGAAAATATACTGGTTTAAGAGAAATGTACCTTTTTAACCCTACGTCAGATACCTCTACTTCACTTAAATCCCATTTACCGAAGAGCTTAATTTCGTCACTCATTTTGAATCCTCTTCAACTAATTTAGCAAGCCAAGTTTCGTTTAAAAATCTAATGTTGAAAGACAGAATACACTAAAGTAGTAATAGTTAAAGAAAAAAAGAGAAAAGATTCTCTGATTATAAATTGAGTTTCTTTATTATCCAAGGTAGTAAAAGAATAAATATTGGTCCCAACAGTGCATAGATAACTAAATCTAATATCATCTTCAGAGTTGTTAATGGATCAGGATCAAAGAATTCACCATAGAGGTAAACACCTGCAAGGACTACAATAGCTAATAGTACTCTGAGTATCCCTTTCCACCATTTCTCAATTCTATTATCGAAATTAACTAGTTTGCCTTCGATTGCATATGATATAGAAGCTGTTGTAAAGATAGCAATGTACTTTAAATTACCTACCATTGATTCCAAGCCTGTACTTGGGATCTTATAATGTAATAACACTATAGGTATAGCAAATACAATTCCAACAGCAATGCTCCATAGGATTTTTACTGTTATAGATTTGTTCTCAAAATAGTTCTCTATTGGGTTCAATACAACTAGGAATATTGCTAATATAATCAACCCAATTCCGAATCCCATTAGAACATCAGTAAACCAGTGCACAGCAAGATAAATTCTAGAGAAGGCAATTAAAAGTGGTAACGCAATTGAAACTATTAACATTCCCCACTTAACAACAAAAGAACAAAGTACACCCCAAAGAGTAGTGCTCAGTTGAGTGTGTCCGCTTGGCAAACCAAAACTTGTTTCTTTTATTGTGTGTCCAAAAGTATCATCAGGTCTAGGTAATTTAAAGGCAGCCTTTGTAGAAGCATTTACCACTCTTGTTGTCACAAGAGCTACTATTGCTCTGTATGCTTTCTTTTTATCCCATACATAGTATAAGATAACTAAAATAGCTAGGTAAACAATTGCATTTCCCAAAAAAGTAACTATTTTCATTATTGTAGTACCTGTTCCTGTACTGTTGTTTAAGAAAAACTCAGATATTTTATAATCCAAAGAACTTACTCCTCTTAAAGGATCATTTGCGTATACAAGCACCAACGCAACTACTATGAGAGCTGCTCCTACTGATGACATTATAATTGCAATTAAGTTCCGTGTTTTCATAATAGTAAAAATAGAGCAAAGAAATACTTAAGGTTGTTGAGCTTTGTTTTTTCTCAGTGCATTATTTTCGTATTATTTGCGTGTTGTTTTTTCCGACATTATCCCCAGAATCCCCTTTGTCAAAGCTTCTATCTTCCTTTTTCTTTATTTTTATTGATACGATTATAACAGCCACAACTATCATTGCAGCCCCTACTGATTCCCATGTTTTAGGTATTGTACTAAAGAAAGCTCTCCTTAAATTCATCTATATTTTTAATTTCATCATTACCCAGGGAGCAAGAAGAATAACTACTGGACCAAGAATTGCGTATCTTATCAAATCAAGTGTCAATTCTATTCCATTCCATCCAACATTGATAATTATTAAACCAAATAATTCAGATAAGCTGAAATAGAAAGCAGCAAAGAAAGCAGCACCTATTAAGATTCTTACAAGATACTTCCACCATTTGTCAATATCTGTATGAAAGTTTACTAATTTACCTTCTATTGCATAGGATATAGAAACTGTTGTGAAGAGGGTTATCAGTTTCAAAGATTTAGAGATAAGCTCAAAATCATTATCAACTCTATTGTGTTGGAGGAAAATTACTGGTATTGCGAAAACAATGAACACTGCGATACAAAGAAGTATTTTAACAAATGTTGTCCTAGAATCTATAAAGTTCTCAACTGGATCTTTGATAAGAAGGTATACTGCTAGGATTATTAATGCTATTCCAAGTCCCATAATTACATCCGTAAACCAATGTACTCTGAGAGCAATTCTGGAAAAACCGATTAGAAATGCAAGAATAGATCCAACTATAACCATCCACCATTTTTTAATAAAAATCATCAAAGAACCCCAGAAAGTCGTACTCACCTGAGTATGACCACTTGGTATTCCTGTTGAAGCTTCATCAGCAGGTGATAACAATGTTTCTTCTGGATTATGACCATATTGTAAACTTGTTTCTGGTCTATCTAGGTTAAATGCTGCTTTGGTTGAAACGTTTATTACTGTAGATGTCACCAACAATGTCATTGCCCTGTAAGTCTTCTTTTTGTCATATAGATAATAAAATAGAAGCAAAATCCCAATATAAACTAAAGCATCTCCAAGAAAGGAAATGATGTACATAATCCCCCCAAATACTTTACTTCTATTGTTATAGAAGAAATTTGTTAGAGATTCATCAACAGGATTATTATGAGTTAAAGGGTTGAAACTGTATACTATAGTAATTGCTGCTACAATAAGAGCAACACCTATAGAAATCAAAGTAATAGCAATCACGTTTCGTTTTTTCATAATTGCACAGTTTGATTACAGAAATAATTAAACCTTTTGTGATAAGTTTTCTTCTACATAATGCATTATTTTCGTATTATTTATGTGGTATTGTTTCCGACATGATCTCTAGAATTCCCTTTCTCAAAGCTTCTCATCTTTTTTTCACAACCTACTTGGAATGGCAATTTGAATAATATATTTTATCACTCACCCTATCAAATTGAAACTATAATTATTAGGAAAAAATAAAATAGGATTAACAGAAGTACAGAGCTGTGATCAAAATGGGTATGTATAAAGATCTTGAAGGGAAAAGAGTTGTTGTTACTGGGGGGGCCAGTGGTATTGGATTGGCAACTGCCCAACGATTTGTTAATGAAGGCTCAAAGGTTGTTATCATTGATTGGAATAAAGAAGAGTTAACCAAAGTTTTATCTCTTATTCCTGAACTCAAAGGAGGGGTGTATGCTGATGTCAGTAATCCAGAAGATGTTAAACTTGCGTTTGAAAAAATAGATGAAATTCTGGGAGGTATTGATATTCTAATTTCAAATGCAGGAATAAGTTATCGCAACTCATTTTTGAAGATTGATTATGAACAATGGTCCAAAGTTCTTCGTGTAAATTTAGATGGGATGTTCCTTTGTTCCAAAGAAGCAATAACAAGAATGAAAAAACAACAATCAGGAGTTGTTTTGCTAACTGCTTCCACTAATGGAATTGAAGGACATCCCCTATATGCTGATTATAATAGTTCAAAGGCAGGAGTTATCCTCCTAACCAAATCGTTAGCTCTAGAATTTGCTCCATGGTTACGAGTAAATGCCATCTGTCCAGGTTATGTTCTTACGCCTATGCAAAAAGCAGAATATACACCTGAAATGTTGGAAGTGGTTAATTCAAAAATACCTTTGAACCGTCATGCAGCCCCAGAGGAAGTAGCTAGTTTATTCGCATTTTTATCCTCATCAGAAGCCGCATATATTACGGGACAAGCAATAGCTATTGATGGTGGAGAAACAGCTGGACCATATACACCGCTAGACGAGTAATTTAGTAAATTATTGGATTAAAAGCAATTAAGGAAGTAAAACTCATGAACAATAAAAACAATCGGATTTCAAACATGGTTTCTTTGGAGGGTAAAGTTGCACTTGTTACAGGTGCAGCATCTGGCATTGGGTTAGCAACTGCAGAATTACTTGCAGAAGCAGGTGCTATTGTAGCATTACTTGACATTAATGAAAAAAATGGTATTAATGCCGCTAATCAGATTAATGAGTCAGAAGGAAAAGCTAAGTTTTTCTTATGTGAAGTAACTTCTGATTCTGATTGTAAGAAAACAGTTGAAGTGATTCACAAAGAATTTGGGAAAATTGATATTCTTTTCAACAACGCAGGTGTGATTCGTCGAAAAACTGTTCTAGATTTAGAGGAAGAAGAATGGGATTTAACAATTGATGTTAACTTGAAGTCGATTTATTTGCTTTCTCGGCAGGTTATCCCTATTATGATTAAAGGTAACGGGGGGAGTATTATCAACAATGGATCTGGCTGGGGTATAAAAGGTGGATCTGATGCAGTGGCTTACTGTGCAGCAAAAGGAGGTGTTGTAAATATGACTCGAGCTATGGCAATTGATCATGGTAAACATGGGATCAGAGTCAACTGTGTATGCCCTGGGGATATTGATACTCCACTCTTGCGAGGAGAAGCAAAACAATTAGGTGTTGATGATGAAGAGTTCATGCGAGAAGCTGCTAATCGACCTCTTAATCGAGTAGGTAAACCATTAGATGTAGCTAAAACAGTTCTCTATCTTGCTAGTGACCTTTCAAGCTGGGTAACTGGTACTTCTATAATTGTTGATGGTGGGGGTTTAGCTTAATTTGAATTTCAAAGAAATCACATACTCGTTTATGTTGGAGGTATAATTTATGAATAAAAAGAGAAATTTGGTTCACCCTTACATTCCAAATTCCGTTCCAGAAATAAAGAAACAAATGTTGGAAGAAATTGGTGTTAAGGATATTGACACCCTATATGAGGACATCCCAGAGGATTTGAGATTTACAGGTGAGATGAATTTACCAGATCCCCTTCCTTCAGAATATGCTTTAGAAAGGCATGTTAGTAAACTATTAGCAAAAAATCAAACATGTCAAGAAAATCTTAGTTTCTTAGGAGGAGATTGTTGGCAACATTATGTTCCTGCAATATGTGATGAAATCAATCAACGCGCGGAATTTTTAACCGCTTATGCAGGTGAGCCCTATGAAGATCATGGAAGATTTCAAACACTTTTCGAATATGCTAGTATGATGGGAGAACTTCTAGATATGGATGTTGTAAATGTACCAACATATGATTGGGGGCAAGCTGCTAGTACTTCTATAAGAATGGCTGCAAGAATTACAAAACGCACTGAAGTATTAGTTGCAGAATCAATCTCACCAGATAGGTTGTTAATAATAAGAAATTACTGTAAGCCAATTATAAAAATTGAATTGGTCAAATATGATAAAAAAACTGGAAAACTTGATATTGACGATTTAAAAGCAAAAATATCATCTAATACAGCAGGCATCTATTTTGAGAATCCTTCATATCTTGGTTGTATAGAAGATCAAGGTAAGATTATCTCAGATATTGCTCATACACATGGTGCATTAAGTCTTATTGGAGTTGATCCAATTTCTTTGGGAATATTGATTCCTCCAAGTAACTATGGAGCAGATATTGTTTGTGGAGACATCCAAGGACTAGGTATGCATATGCAATATGGTGGAAGTCTTGCAGGTTTTATTGCGACTAGGGATGAAGAAAGGTTTGTGATGGAGTATCCTTCACGTCTTTTTGGGATAACTACTACAGCTGTTGAGGGTGAGCATGGTTTTGGTGATGTAACTTATGACCGAACATCCTTTCATGATAGAATTGAAGGCAAGGAGTTCATTGGTACAGCAACTGCTTTGTGGGGGATTACTGCAGGTGTGTATTTGGCGCTAGTTGGACCACAGGGCATTCAAGAATTAGGAAAATTAATCATGCAAAAGTCACAATATGCTATGAAGAAACTTTCAGAGATTGAAGGAGTAAGCATTCCATTCTTTGCGTCATCTCACTTCAAAGAATTTGTTGTAGACTTTAGTACCTCTAGTAAAATGGTTAAAGAAGTGAATAAAGCTTTACTAGAAGAAGGAATTTTTGGTGGAAAAGATATTTCAAAGGAGTTTCCAGAATTGGGGAACTGTGCTGTTTATTGTATTACTGAGATTCATACCAAGGAAGATATTGATAGACTTGTCCATGCGGTGGATGAATGTTTGAAAAAGGAGGGACCAAAATGAGCAGGAAAAACAAAGTAAGAAATTTCCACCAAGCTAAATGGGATGAACCAGTAATTTTTGAATTAAGTAACAAAGGAGAACGGGGTATTCTATTTCCTGAGATTGAGAAAGAGATAGAAATGGATATTGGTGATGGAATCTCTAATTTACCCAAAAATATGGTAAGAAAACAACCTCCTAATCTACCAGAGCTTTCTCAAATGCAAGTCCTAAAACACTATCTTCGATTATCACAGCAAACCCTAGGAGCTGATTTGAATGTTGATATTGGCCAAGGAACATGTACGATGAAATATAGTCCAAAAATAAATGAAAAATTAGCTACATCTTCAAAGTTTACTGAACTTCATCCATCACAAGATGAAACCACTGTTCAAGGAATTCTAGAAATAATCTATAAACTAGACTTATTTTTGAGGGAAATTTCAGGTTTAGACAAATTTACATTTCAACCAAGTGGGGGAAGCCAAGCAATATTCGCTATTGCTTCTATTGTTCATGCTCACCATGAAGCATCAGGTGAATCAGAAAAACGTGATGAAATTATTACTACGATGTTTTCCCATCCTTCAGATGCTGCTGCACCAATTGTTAAAGGTTACAAGATAATAAATATTTATCCAAATGAAGATGGCTTACCTGCTGTTGAAGCTTTAGAGAAAGCTGTTTCTAATCGTACTGCAGGACTATTAATCACCAACCCAGAAGATACAGGAATTTTTAATCCTAAAATAAGAGAATTTACACGAATTGTCCACGAGGTTGGAGGAGTGTGTGGTTATGATCAAGCTAATGCTAATGGAATTTTAGGGATTACTAGAGCAAAAGAAGCAGGATTTGACCTTTGTTTCTTTAACCTACACAAGACCTTTTCTTCTCCTCATGGATGTGGTGGCCCAGCAGCTGGAGCTCTTGGCGTAACTGAAGAATTCATAAAATATCTACCAACTCCTTTAGTTGAATTTGATGAAAGTAAATACTTTTTCAATTACGACGTTCCCAGAAGCATAGGTAAAGTTAGAGCTTTTTATGGAGTAGTTCCCGCGATATTGAAAGCATATTCTTGGATTATGAGTTTAGGTAGTAAAGGATTAAGAGAAGTATCTGAAGTCGCTGTACTCAATAATAACTATCTATTAAAGAAGGTGTTAGAACTTCGTGGTGCAAGTGCTCCTTATGCAGAGGGAAGACACCGAATTGAACAAGTTCGTTATAGTTGGGATGAACTTTACAAGGAAACTGGAGTTACAACAGAGGACATAACTTGTCGCATGGTTGACTTTGGTTTTCACATGTGGTCTAGTCATCATCCTTTCATTGTTCCGCAACCTTTTACTCTAGAACCTACTGAATCTTACTCCAAAGCTGAGATTGACGAATATATTGCTGGACTAAAGAAGGTTGTAGAAGAAGCGTATGAAAATCCAGAAATAGTTAAGACTGCTCCTCATAGAAGTGTTGTTCATAAAATTGATGTAGATTCATTAGATGATCCAACAAGATGGGCTATTACTTGGAGAGCATACTTAAAGAAAAGTAAAAAGTAAGAATTACAAAAGATGATTTGAGATGAAAAAAGTAGGTTTAATTGTAAACCCCATTGCAGGTATGGGGGGTAAAGTTGGACTTAAAGGAACTGATGGACAAGCCATCTTGGCAGAAGCCAAACGTATGGGTGCTGAACAAGTATCTCCGCAGCGTACTGTTAAAGCATTAGAAAGACTTATTCCACTCAAGAATGCAATTGAACTCATTACCTATCCTCAAGAGATGGGAGAAGAAGTAGCAAATCAATGTGGCTTTAATCCTAAGGTTATAGGTTCCATTACTCAAGGAATGACTTCATCAGATGACACTAAACAGGCATGTAAAGATTTGCTTAAGATGAAAATCGACCTTTTACTTTTTGCTGGAGGGGATGGAACTGCAAGAGATATTTACAATTCAATTGGAAATGAAATTGTGGTACTAGGTATTCCAACTGGTGTTAAAATGCATTCATCTGTTTTTGCCTACAATCCACTGAGAGCTGGAGACTTAGCGATGATTTACCTTCAAGGAAAAGTGAAAGAGCTAAAAGAAGCTGAAGTTATGGATGTTGATGAAGAAGCATTTAGAAATGGGTTTGTATCTGCAAAACTATATGGTTATTTGAGGGTTCCATTTGGGAGAAGATATACTCAGGGATTAAAAGCAGGGAGTCCTCCAACTGAAAAATATTCTCAAGAAGCGATAGCTCAAAAAATTATAGATGATATGGAGAACGATTGTTTCTATATTATTGGACCAGGCACTACTACCAGAACTATCATGGAAAAATTAAACCTTGATTTTACTCTGTTAGGTGTCGACCTTCTTTATAGAAAGAAACTGATAGAAGAAGACCTTAATGAGAAAAAATTGATGGAACATATAAAAGGAAAGAAGGCGAAATTAGTCATTACTCCTATTGGGGGGCAAGGTTTCTTATTTGGTAGAGGTAACCAACAATTAAGTCCAAATGTGATTAAGGAGGTTGGAAAAGATAACATTATTGTCATAGCAACAAGCCATAAAATCAATTCATTAAATGGTCATCCTTTTTTAATAGATTCAGGAGATACCGAGCTAGATCGGCTATTGGGTGGTTATGTTATTGTCATTACTGGATATCAAGAAAGTGTTGTTTATAGAGTAATTTCGTGAAAAACTGTCTTAACACCCTGTCCTTTATGTTTTTATGAGTTTAAATACTGATTTCAAGTTAATATTAGTAAGATGTCCCGTTATGCAACGTTGCTTTTACTTCTAAAACACATGGGGTTTGTTAATGGGAGAGTACAGTTTCAAAAATTAATCTTCCTTTTGGAAAAAAACTATCATATTAAGACAGAATATGACTTTATTCCGTTCAAATTTGGTCCTTACTGCCAAGTTGTACAACAGGATATCCAACACCTTATTGATTATGGGTATATAGAACACGAAGAAGTCGAAAAAACAGGTTCAGAAGTTCTCCATCGTTATCAAATTACTGAATATGGTGAGCAATACTTGTTAGAAAACGATTTTGGTGAGATATATGACCAAGTTATTCAAGATCTTTGTTATGATTTCAAGAATTACAGCTTACGTCAATTGATTGAATATGTTTATGATAATTATCCTGAGTTTACAACTCATTCACAAATCAAAGAAGAGTATTTCAATCTTAAACCAAAACAAGAAGATTTTACTTCTGCAGATAAACTTCTAGAAAGAAAACCGATTATAACTCCTTCTTTCGTTAAATGGCTAGATGAAGAGATTAAAGAAACTACTAAAAAGTTAGAGGTTTCTGATGTCCCCATTGAAGAAAAAGCAGATGAACTTCTAATAGATGATTTAGTCATTGAAATGTTAGATATTGCTTATGAAGACGTTGCAACAAAAGCACAGGAAATATCTACAAAAATCATGCTAGAGAGTTATGCGGAGTCAGGCGATATCAATAATAAGATTTATTTCATTTTAGAAATTCTTGAAACTCTGTTAAGTACTCTTCAAGAAAAGGACATCATTGGTATTTATACAGAGTTTTCAAATACTAAAACCAATATTCAAATGCTTGATGAACTAATTGCATTGCATAGGACATCACTAAAATCAGATCTTGTAAGACTATTATTCGAATTTATTGAGGATGTGGGATTTTTCTTAGACAGTATTGATAGTATAATATCACTCTAAAGGTATATAAAAAAAGAAGAAAAAGAAGAATGTTAGTTCTTCAGTGTAGTGCGAGCTGCAGCAAGACGAGCTATTGGTACTCTAAATGGACTGCAAGATACATAGTCTAAACCAATTCTGTAACAGAAATCTATAGATTGTGGATCCCCGCCCTGTTCACCACATATGCCTAGTTCAAGTTCTGGGTTTGCCTCTTTTCCTTCATCTACAGTCATCTTCATCAGACGACCTACACCTGTTTCTTCAATTGAAACAAATGGATCAGACTCAAGAATACCCATTTCCATGTATTTTGAGATAAATGAACCAGCATCATCTCTACTAAAACCTAATGCCATTTGATGAAGATCATTTGTTCCAAAACTAAAGAATTGAGCACCTTTGTCTCCACCTGCAATTTCACCGCTTGTCAAAGCGGCTCTTGGTACTTCAATCATTGTTCCAACAAGATACTTAAATTCAATGCCTTCTTCTTGCATCACTTCCTTGGCAACACGGTCAATAATTGTTCTTTGATGTTCGAATTCTTTTTGGAATCCTACAAGAGGAACCATTACCTCAGGAAATACTTTTTTACCACTTTTGATAACTTTAGCAGCTGCTTTGAATATTGCACGAGATTGCATTTCTGTAACAATTGGCATGGTAATTCCGAGTCTGCAACCTCTCAGACCGAGCATAGGATTTTGTTCTTTCATTTCTCTTACAACTTCTAGCATATCAGCTGTTTCCTTGAAATCTTCATCTTTCTTACCTGCTAGTTTTGCTTCAAAAATCTCAGTCATTAATTCTTCTTCACTTAGTAAGAATTCATGTAGAGGAGGATCAATCAAACGTATAATAACAGGATAACCTTTTGAAACGTCAAATATACCTCTAAAATCTTCTTCTTGAACAGGTTCTAATTGATCAACATAGTGTTTTCTTTCTTCGTCATTTTTGGCTAAAATCATGCCCCTGACTAAATCAAGATTATCAAAGAACATATGTTCTGTTCTACATAAGCCTACACCCTTCGCTCCAAACTCTAAAGCCTTTATGAACTGATCAGGTTTATCAGCATTAGCTTTCACACCAATTTTAGCGGTTTCATCACACCAATCCAAAATAGTTTTCATTGATTCTGGTAATTCAGCGGGACGAGTGGGTAATTTGTCAGAATATATAGACCCATCATCACCATCTATGGTAATCCAATCTCCTTCTCTAACTACTAAACCACTTGCAGTAAGTTCTCGTTTCTCTACATCAATAGATATCCCACCTTTTTCACTACCAACAATACAAGCTTTACCTATTTGTCTAGCAACAATTGCAGCATGACTAGTTAGACCACCTTTCATTGTCAGAATACCTTTACTTGCAGCCATTCCATGGAAATCTTCAGGAGTGGTTTCAACTCTTATTAAAATCACATCTTGACCTTGTTCAGCAATTTCTTGTGCTCTATCTGCATCAAAAATCGCTTTACCAGTTGCAGCAGCGGCACCGGCAGCTAATCCAGTACCAAGAAACTTATCTTTTATGTTTTCCTTGATTTGTTTTACTGGTACATTGGAATCTATTTTTCCCCAATCTATAGAGGGGAACAAGGCGTTTTCTACATCACTTGGCTCTATTCTAAGGATTGCTTCTTCCTTGCTTATTACGCCTTCTTTTACCAAATCATAAGCAATTTGGCTTGCAGCAATACCTGTTCTTTTTCCACTTCTGGTTTGAAGCATGTAGAGTTTACCTTGTTGGATAGTGAATTCCATATCTTGCATATCTCGGTATCTTTTCTCTAACAACTCAGAGATTTCAAATAGTTGGTTGTATAGATCTGGCATTGAAGCTTTTAAATCTTCAATTGGTACTGGAGTGCGAATTCCTGCTACAACATCTTCTCCTTGTGCATTTACTAAAAATTCTCCATAAAGTTTTTTCTCACCATCAGATGGATTGCGTGTAAATGCAACTCCTGTAGCTGATGTTTCTCCGAGATTACCATAAATCATCGTCATAACATTAACAGCGGTTCCTAAATCATGTGGAATACCTTGATGATTCCTATAATCAATTGCTCTTCTAGTATTCCAGCTTCTGAAGACAGCTCGAATAGCATCATCTAGTTGTTTTCTTGGATCTTGAGGAAAATCCTCACCCATATGCTCTTTGTAAATCGCTTTGTACTTTTGTATTAATTTCTTTAGCTCATCAGCTGGTATTTCTGTATCGTTTTCTACACCTAATTCATGTTTGAGTTTTCCCAGCTCTTTCTCAAAATGTTCTTTGCTAACATTTTTCACAACATCAGCATACATGTACATGAAACGTCTATAAGAATCATAAGCAAATCTTGGATCATTAGATATTTTAGCTAATCCTTCAACAGAAACATCATTCAAACCTAGGTTTAACACAGTATCCATCATACCTGGCATTGAGATTCTTGCCCCAGAGCGAACAGATACAAGTAATGGATCTTCATTGTCACCTAATTTTTTACCCATATGCGCCTCCAGAGCTTCCAAAGCTTCATCTACTTCGGCCTTTAACCCTTCTGGATACTCCTCATTATTTGCAAGAAAATGAAGACAAGCTTGAGTAGAAACAACAAATCCTGGTGGTACAGGTAAGCCTAATGAGGTCATTTCGGCTAGATTAGCGCCTTTTCCACCAAGTAAGTTTTTCATATCTGCGCTTCCTTCGCAGACTTCTTTATCGAAAAATTTGTAAACATATTTTTCTGTCATTGAACTGACACCTTCGTCATAAACTTCTAGTATTATGTTTTTAAGCTTACGATTTATCAAATTTTCTTTTGAAAGACAAAACTTAACAAATATCTCGAAAAATGAACATGTGAAAAACAAACTAATTCTACTTACAAATGATGATGGAATAAAGTCTTCAGGTCTTAATTCATTAAGAGATGAACTAAGTAAAATTGCAAATGTTGTATGTTTTGCACCAGCTGAAGCTAGTTCCGCTGTTTCAAAAGCACTAACTTTTCACAAACCCATAAGATTTTTTCCTGTAACTTATGATGACGGGACAACAGGATATAGTACAACTGGTTCCCCAGCTGATAATGTATTAGTAGGGTTTCATGTTTTAAAAAGAAAACCAGATATCGTTGTTAGTGGAATAAATTATGGGGACAACTCATCAATTCATTCTATACTCACCAGTGGTACTTGTGCTGCGGCTTTTGAAGCATACTTCAACAATGTCCCTGCAATAGCGTTCTCAGCTGATCTTTCAGAAGATTCTCAGATGATAGACCAAAGAGGTATTGATTTTGGCAAAATTGCTAAAATTTCTGCAGAAATTGTCGATGCAGTTTTAGAATTGGACTGGCCCAAAGATTTAGCCTTTCTAAATGTTAATTATCCAAAGGAAATATCTGACGAAACTAAGGTATATATTACATCTCCAACTCTTTACAAATACGACAATTTTATGGTTGAAAAGAAGGATCCACGTAAACTTACTTATTTATGGTTATGGGGAAAAAAGAAAGAATCTTTTCCGGAAAATACAGATACTTGGGCTGTTGTTAATCAAAATAGTATTAGTATATCTCCTATTTGTTTAAATTTGCATCATACAACTGATTCGGCATCAAAGTTACTTAACATCTTACAACAGCAGATTAAGGATAACATGTTTTAATATATTTGAAGATAGGAACTTCTTTATTTTTCCCTTTAAATACTAATATCTGAATAAGGAGATGATTGGTTTGACCATAGAATCACGTGAGTATCAAAATTTTATTGTTGATAAGATTTCATCATTGATTGAATCAAATCACAGTGTTATTCTAGAATTGGATTGTGGTATGGGCAAACGAGTTTTAATGTATCGTCTCCTTACAGAGATTTTCAAGGAAAAGAAAGTAGTCGTTTTTCTACAAACCCATTCATCATTAGAAGAAACTGTCAAGTACATTGAAAATGAATATGGTGGATTAGAAGGTTTAGCTGCTATTAAAAGTGGTTCTAATTCCCAATACAGAAAATATCTCATTGAAAATAATCGGGTGATTTTATCTTTACCTATTGTATTTTCCAATACAATTCGAAAATTTCCAGAGCTAAGTGAAGGAATTGAGATTGTTATCATCAATGAAGTTGATCAAATCGTAAAAAGAGTGTCGCATCGAAGAATTTTGTGTGTCCCTTGGGGGAAACTTATACCCAATTTAGATGCCAAGATAGTTGGAATGAGTGGTACTCTCAGAGATGATCATCTAGTCTTAGATGGCGATCAACTACAATTAAGAAATGAGTTGAAAACGCTTACTGAATTTATTCCAGATAGCAAAGTAATTACTATTGAAGACTTCATTGATACTGACATCAAGGAGCATATACAGGATACAGAAGTCATTATTCACCCTATTGAAGATACAAAAACTGCTAGAATCATTAATTTACTAACTGAAAATATAGAAGAAATTAGGGAAACAATAATTCAAGATGTTAGCGAAACATCGCCAAAAGACAGTAATAAGTTACGCTCAAATTTCTACCATAACCTTCCACTTCTTTCTGTTGAAACAGAACTTGTTGAAAAATTGAATAGACTCCTTCTCCTTAGGAAATATGTTTACTCAATGCCTGCACAGACTTATCGAAATTACTTAATAAGATATGGAATTGAAAAAAGTGAACTAGATGATTTGCCTGAAATTAGCGGTAAAGAACTAGAAGTAATCAAGATAGCTAAAAAATATCAAAAAACCACAATTCTGTGCTCCTTTCTTTCTACAGTTGAATCTCTAACGCAACGTCTAATAAAGGAGAATTTTGAAGTTTTCAATGTAACAGGCAAAATCAAGAAGAAGATTGAGATTCTTGAAAATTTCAAGATAACAAATAAGCAATCCGTTCTTATTATGTCGCCTGTTGGAGAGAGAGATATAGATCTTCCTCATACTGAAATGATAATCGTTTTTGACCTGGTGAATTCTCCGAAAACGGTTTACCAAAAGATGAAAAGAGGTCGTGGTGGTAAAGTTACTCTTCTATTTTATGATGAAACCTCTGAGAAAACGAAAGTTAAAAATGTTGTAGATAAGATAGCTGTACGCTATCCCTGGTCGCTTATATTCTTCATTAAGAGCTAGTCTGAATGAACGAATATAGTCTTGATTCATAATCTTTTTAATATATCCTAAAACCCTCTTATTGCGAGGACATTAGTTTTTATTTGGTATATAGGTGTTCATATGGCCAAGAAAAAAGGTAAAGCAAATCCAAATAGTCGATGGGTTTTAGTAAATTCTATGTTTGACGAATTAGGACTAGTTCGCCAACATCTAGATTCTTATAATGATTTCATTGAAAAAGGATTGCAATCTGTAATTAATGAAATTAAAGTTATTGAACCAGAAGATTCTGAATTTTATGTGAAACTTAAAAGAGTTGAAGTTGAGGAACCAACAATTAGAGAGGCTGACGGCTCCCAGAGTTCTATATATCCTATGGAAGCAAGAATTCGAAACCTTACTTATGCTTCAAGATTGAATCTTCACATGATCCCCATTAAAAAAAGTGGGGAAGATGGTGTGGAAACTCCATTAGAAGAGATAAGTGTCTTCATTGGTTATCTTCCTATTATGTTAAAGTCCAAAAGCTGCCAATTATACAATAGAGCTCCAGAATCTCTTATTAAACTCGGTGAGGATCCTAAAGATCCAGGTGGCTATTTCTTAGTGAATGGAAGTGAAAGAGTGATAGTCACACAAGAAGATTTAGCTCCAAATAGAATTTTGATTGAAAAATCGTCAAGTAAAGGAAATGTGACTAGTGAAGCTAAAGTTTTCAGCGTAATTCATGGTTTTAGAGCACCTGTTACAGTAGAACATACCAGTGATGTTCAGTTAAGAGTTAGTTTTCCAAGTATGCCAAGAAAGATATCGCTTATCTTGCTGATGAGAGCACTTGGTATTGAAAGAGATGATATGATTGCAATGGCAATAAGTCCTACACCTGAATTGCGTGCTCGCGTAATGTCGATTTTAATGCGTGAATCCTCAGAAATTGATACTACTGAAGAGTCACTAGATTATATCGGAAAGAGAGTAGCTGTTGGACAAACTAAAGAATATCGTATTAACAGAGCCATGCAAGTTTTAGATAAATATTTGCTACCTCATCTTGGAAGTGACACGGAATCACGATTAAAGAAAGCATTCTTCCTAGCTAGGATGGCTCAAAGACTTCTTGAATTAGAAGCTGGTATCAGACCTGAAGATGATAAAGATCATTATGCAAATAAACGATTGAAACTAGCAGGTGATCTTTTGTTAATGCTGTATCGAGTTGCCTTTCACGCTCTTTGTAGAGATATCAAGTATCAACTAGAAAGAGTTACTGTCAGAGGGAGAAAACCAAATCTTAAAACCGCTGTTCGTGCAGATTTAATTACAGAAAGATTGCGTCATGCATTAGCTACAGGAAATTGGACAGGAGGAAAATCAGGAGTAAGCCAACTTCTAGATAGGACAAATTATATGTCAGCCTTAAGTCATCTACGTAGGGTGGTAAGTCCTCTCAGTAGAAGCCAACCTCACTTCGAAGCAAGAGATCTTCATCCAACTCATTTTGGTAAGATATGTCCAAATGAAACACCAGAAGGACCAAATTGTGGTTTAGTAAAGAATCTCGCACTTCAAGCATATATTAGTGTAGGTTTGAATGGTAAAGATGTTGAGAAAAAACTTGTTGATGGTTTAGAATTAAATATAATTATGCCTGCAGATTTAGTTGAATCTAGCTCTGACCTCGCTAAGAAAGTTGCTGATCCAAATTACTGCAAGGTTTTCTTAAATGGAAGTTTTCTAGGGGTAGTTCAAAACGGTGAAGAGTTCAATAAAAAAATAATAGAAAAACGAAGAACAGGTGACTTTCATCATGAAGTTAATGTTTCTTATTATCCAGACACCAATGAGATAATGGTTAACTGTGATGCAGGTAGAGTTCGCCGCCCCCTTATAATTGTCAAAGAAGGAGAACCACAACTTACCAAAGAAAAGTTCACCTTGATTAAAAGTGGTAAATGGACATGGAGTGATTTGATAAGAAATCAAATTGTTGAATATGTTGATGCAGAAGAAGAAGAAAATCTTTATATTGCAATAGATGAAGATGCTTTGAATTCTGAGATTACTCATATGGAAATAACTCCAAGTACCATCCTTGGGATATGTGCTTCATTAATTCCATTCCCTGAGCACAATCGTTCTGATCGTAACGTCTACGAGGCAGGAATGGCAAAACAAGCACTTGGAATCTTTTCTGCTAATTTTAGATATCGTATGGATACCAGAGCACATATTCTGCATTATCCACAAAAACCTTTAGTTAAAACTCATGGTATGGATTCTATTGGATTTGAAAGCCGTCCTGCAGGACAAAATTTTATCGTTGCTGTGTTATCTTATGAAGGATATAATATGGAAGATGCCCTTCTAATAAACAAGGCAGCCATTGAAAGAGGATTAGGGAGAAGCACTTTCTATCGAACCTACGATGCGGAAGAAAGAAAGTATCCAAATGGTCAAGAGGATACTTTTGAAATCCCTGATGATACAGTAAGAGGTTACAAAGATGAATCTCAATATGTTCATCTAGGGGAAGATGGAATCATAGAACCAGAAATTGCTGTTGATGGACATAGAGGGGAGGTTTTAATTGGTAGGACCAGTCCTCCAAGATTTTTGGAAGAATATACTGAATTTGATGTCCCACCTCAAAATAGAAGAGAAACAAGTAAAGCTATGAGACATGGTGAGAGTGGTTTATCGGATATGGTTGTGCTAACTGATACAAATGAAGGAAACAGACTTGTAAAAGTTAAAGTTCGATCAGAGAGAATTCCAGAAATAGGAGATAAATTTGCTTCAAGACATGGACAGAAAGGAGTTATTGGTTTAATTATTCCTCAAGAAGATATGCCTTTCACTGAATCAGGTATCGTTCCTGATATAATCATTAATCCTCATGCAGTTCCTTCAAGAATGACAATTGGAATGCTAATGGAATTACTAGCCGGAAAAGTAGCAGCTTATGCAGGAGAAGCGATTTATGGTACTGCATTTAATAAAACTAGCTTAACAGATTTGCATAATACTCTAAAAGTTCAAGGCATGCATCCACTTGGTAGGGAAGTGATGTATGATGGCAAAACTGGCAGAAGACTAGAAGGAACTATCTTTGTAGGATCTCAATTCTATCAAAAACTTCACCATCTAGTGCAAGATAAAATCCATGCTCGAGCTCGCGGTCCAATTCAAATGCTTACAAGGCAACCAACTGAAGGAAGAGCCAGAGAAGGAGGGTTAAGGTTCGGTGAAATGGAAAGAGATTGTCTTATAGGACATGGAACATCTATTTTGCTTAAGGAAAGATTACTTGATGAGTCTGATAAAACGGATGCGTTAATCTGCTCCAAATGTGGATTCTTAGCAATGTACGATAGAAACAAAGACAGATATCATTGTCCAATATGCAGGGAAGAAACTACTGTTTCAAAAGTGGTTATCAGTTATGCGTTTAAACTACTATTGCAAGAATTAATGAGTCTAGGAATTGCACCTCACATAGAACTTGAAGATATTGCTTAAAAATTTCTTTCACTTAATTTTTTTTATTCTTGAAGTTACTCAAAGATTTTGTCTTTTATTATCTGATTATAATCCTCATTAGAGATTTTTTTAAGATTATAATGCTGTAACTCTTCTCCAATTATTTTAGCCAATAGGTGATAACATAGCGTTTTTTCTCCTCTGCTCAAAACTCGGATTTGAAAATCCTTACATTCACAATAGTTGTTATCAATCAAGATATAATTTCCACCAGTTCCTTCAATTTCCCATATGGCAATTCTTTCATTAAGAATTAATTTGTGGAGTCTATTTTCTCGTAGAGCTTTCACTGCTTTTTCACCCCGAGATTCAAAAAGCGAGATAATTTCATTTTCTGTAATTTCAGATAATGTTCCCTCTTCTTTTATTAACTTAATCAGTTTAGTTAATTTTTCATTATCTGATAATGATGGATTTATCATGTAATCACAATCTTCAATATTTTGTCTTTTGAATGTGCTACTTTAATTTTTTCTAAAAATCTTAGAAGAAAATAGATTTTTGAAGAAATTAAGCCATTTATTGCTTGATCATAACATCAACAATGTCAAATTGTCGGAGGACTAGATTTTTTACTTTGTTTATGTTTTTTCCACTTCTTCCAATTGCTCTTCCTTTATCCTTGTTATCAACTTCAACTGTAGCAGCTTTTCCATTTCTTCTATCCAAAAATGTAACTTCTCTTATGATGATTGGTAAGAAACAATTTCTAATGAATTTAGCAGGATCTGATGAATGCTCAATGATATCTACATCCTTTGCAATCATTTCTTTTAACTTGTTTATGTTCATTCCACGCTTCCCAATTGCTAATCCAGCTTGTCCCCCAGAAACAACAAAGACGACTTTGTTATCTTCTTCATCAACAATACAATCTTTTATGGTAACGTTAACGATTCCTTGAAGTATAGTAATATATTGCATTTCTGTTTGTGATAGTTTAACTGCAGGCATTTTATTTCATCCATATCTTAAAGCCATATTCTTGTATTTATTGACATAAATCTATTTTGATAAGAGTTGTTCCTTTTTATTTGCGATTCAAGTAATCTTTATAGTTTGGATGTTTAAAAGTCTATTTAAACATTAGTTGGATACGGTTTTACAATACTCACTTGTATTTATTTCTTTTTAATCACCTTGAGTATATCACTGTCTCCCATTTCATAGATAGTTAAAGCTGCAACAAAGTGTGGTCTTCCACAAATTGCACCTAAATCTAATGAGGAACCTGTGAATTCTAAAATAGGTATTTCAGAAAGATTTGCATACCTATGTACATCCTCTTTAACTTTTTGAGGAGCGTTGTTTGATAATATTACCAATTTAGCTTGTTTGTTCAATAGTGCGTTATTTGCAGTGTCTGCACCATAAGAAACTTTTCCAGTATCTACTGCGATTCTAATGCTTTGGTTGAGGTCCATAAATTCGTCACCTTTCTTTTGCTTGAAGCTGTCTTTCTACTTAAATTATTAAATATTTGCACTTTTGAGTTTTATTTCTTATATGCTTTTTAGATTAGATTTCAAATGCTCCAGAAAACAAAACATCCCATGCTTTACTCCAACGTTCAGGATGGGCAACATCTATCCAGAATACATTCTTGGGACAAAGATATGCCTTTACTTTGTTATCATCAATCAAATGTGGTAAAGTATCTCCCGAAATAGATTTTCCTTCTGAATCAGATAAATAATCCATTATTTGTGGTTCAAAAACATAAATTCCCGTATTTATGTAACCACTTTGCTGTGATTTCGTGGGTGGTTCCTCAAACCTTGTTACTAGTTTATTAATTATGTCATCTATATAGAACACTCCATAATCGGAAAAAAGTCCTTTATCTGCAGTTTTTCCCATAGTCTGATAATAATCATTTACTCCAATCCCACAAACAGTAGCTATTACATCCTTTTTGTGGTTCTTGTGATAATCAATCAAACTTACTAGATTTATATCTGTTAGAATATCAGAATTCATAACAATAAATGTATCAGAAACGAGATTCCGAGCATTATATATCGCCCCCGCTGTATCCAAGTTTGTAGACTCACTCACATAACTTATATCCAATCCATTCCATTTTTGACCAAAGTGTTTCATAATTCTATTACCTAATTTTCCTATCAGCAGGACAATATCAGTGATTCCACTTTTGGCAATTAATTCAAGATTGTATTCAAGTAATGGTCTGTAACCCACAGGAATCATTGCTTTGGGAATAGTTTCTGTTAATGGTTTTAGACGCGCTCCTTCACCACCAGCCAAAATTAAAACCTTGTTCTTTCTTAACTCAAATTCTTTTTCTATTAACCTGACTAAGAAGTCTTTTATCGATCCAGCTCCTTTCTTATCCTGAATAGCTTTCCATATACTTTCAGGAAATTCAACAGTAAATTTATGAACCATTGCTTGCCACCTTTCTAGTAAATTCTTATGTAGCTCTTTTAGTTTTTGTTCTTTTTTAGTTTTCCCCATAGATAATAGCATTCAAATTTGATGAAGGATACTTTTATAATCATTGGAATTTTCTATTTCTCAAATTTGACTAGATTGTTCAAAAAAGAAAGGTGAAATAGCTGTCTAACAGGATTTCTATTACTAAACATGCACTTGATCGGATAAAGAAGCATCAGGAAATTGCTGATAAATATAATTTAAATATAGATCAGATTCTAGATCTTAGTTTGGGTGATAATCTCTTTGTTCCACCCGCTCTTGTTCAGAAAATCATTACAAACACTATTCAATCAATAGATCCAAGAGACAGTTATCCAATAAATTATTTCTCTTTCATTGAAGAGATTTCACGTTTTGCTGGCGTTGAAGTGCCCACAATTTATCCCGGATTAACTCACACTCAACTTCTACAAAGAATGATTTCTATTACAACAAAACCAAAAAACGATATTATTTTATTGGCTCCTGATAAGGAAATTTATGACATAATTGCTCAAAATCAGAAGCTTAATGTTCAAAGAATTAGCTTAATGGACAACTTTGAACTAGATATAAATGCAATAATTGAACTAGCAGAAAAGACATCTCCAAAAGCAATTATTTTTTCCTCACCACATTATCCTACTGCAAATCAATTTGACGAAGGCGATGTTCTAACTCTAGCAAGAGAACTTGAAATTCCCATAATAGTTGATGAATCTTATGTTGAATTTGGAAAATACAGTTTGATAAATCAGGTGCAGTACTTTGATAATTTAACTGTAATTAGGTCTTTTGCTAAAGCATGGGGATTGGGGGCAACTTCTTCTGCATATCTGATATCTGATCCAAAGTATATTAATTTGCTAAAAGAAAATTACTTCATTGAAGAAATCCCCCCAATTCATATTTTAGCAACAACACATATTTTACAAGCACCTTATAAGTTCGTAGAATTGATAAATAACTTCATTGTTGAAAGAAAACGAGTAATAGAACACTTGAAAATACTCAGTGGGTTAAAGGTTTCTCGAAGCGATACAAATTTTCTATTTATACGCTATAAGAATGAAATAAGCGAGCTGTATGAACAACTCTGCAGTAAAGGAATAATTGTTCAGACTTTTGATAACAATCAATCTTTCAAAGATAAGGAAAAATCTATTCTTGTTACTCTAGGAGATACAGCTACAAATGAAAGATTCATTTTAGCTACAATAGAAGCTTTAGAAACCATGCTTTAAAAGCGAAAAATTATTCTTGTTCCTTATTTTTTCTTGTAATAGCGTTTTGTAGGACTACCACAATCAGGACAACTATCCACTTTTTGCTTAAATTTACTTCCGCAAACAGTACATTTCCAGAAATATTCACGTTGATGTTTTATCTTGAATTGAAAAGATTGAAATTTCACATTCAGCTTATTACAAACATTTTGAACAGCATTATCATCGCTAAGAACTACACTATTGGGGTAGTCTTGTGATAAGGCAATTACATTTAAATCAGTTTTTGATAATGAAGAATAATCACCAGATTCTTTAGCAGAATTAGTTACCAAAGAAACAGCGGATTCTGTTGGAGTAGCAAAAATAATTTGTCTTTCTTCGCTCAACAATGCTAAATTTGATTTAGCTTGAAAAGATATAATCTCTTCTTTGAGTATCTCAGGAATTATCAAAACTTCATTATCATCAATTTTTCTTTCAAAAATAAAATGATGAATAATAGCAGTTGAATCAACTATGAAATATTGGGAGTTTTTTTCCTGTCTATGCTCATTCATCTGAATCATCAGAGGTTAAATCTTAGTAGCTTTTCTCTCACACGAGAAACATAATTATCAGCAAATCTTACAAAGCTTATCTTTTCAGAAGACTTCTTTATCTCTATTGATTCCTCATATCCTAAACTGAAGTAAGTCCTTCCATCAATCACGACACTGCCAGATCTGTATTCACTTAGATTTGTTACTTTGATTGTAGATTCCAGAGAAAATACCATGGGTACAATACTTCTTGAAATTGGACAAATTGGTACTAAAGTAATAGCTTCTATTGAAGGAACAATCAGAGAACCACCAGCAGATAGACTATAAGCGCTAGAACCTGTACTTGTAGCAATTATAAGCCCATCACTATTCAAGGTGTAAAGGAATCGATCATCTATATGTACCCCCAATGTGATAACATGTCCAATTTTGTCAGAGGTAACAATAGCATCATTTGCTGCAGGAACAGTTGGAGAATTTTCTGAAGAAACATCTATGGTATAATAATCTTCAACGAAATATTCTTTATTTTCAAGTTTTACCAAAGCTTCATCTACTTCTTCTGGCTGTATTTCGGTAAGAAAACCTACTTTTCCACAGTTTACTCCAAAAATTGGACTATTTTTCCAAGTTGCAAATGTTTTTAGAATTGTCCCATCACCACCAAAAACAAAAATCAGGTCTACTTTTGTATTAGGGCACGAATGTTCAGAAGAACCTTCCTTCTTGGCGAGAAATGTATCTAGATATACAGTATAACCTTGATTCTTCAGCTTCTCAAATAACTTAAGTGCTGATTTTTGGGCATGATCATGACTTGAACTTGTTATTAGTAGGCATGAATCTTTGGAAAATAAACTCATCTTATGGTTAAAATTGAATAGAAATTAAAAAAGGTTCGGTATTACCTTTCTGGTTTATTAGCCTTAGCAATAAAATATCCCAATGTAGTTTGTTCTCCCGGAATAAACCTTTGAACGGGATATGTTGTATTTGCAACTACTGAACCTGAGTTGGGTAAAGTATACTGTTGCTCTACAATCCTCAACCTTAATTCCTCACTAGCATAATCAATAACTTCTTCATTTTCTTCTTTCGTGATAGTACAAGTTGAATAAACCAACGTGCCACCTGGTTTTAATAAATCATTACAGGAATGTAGAATTGCTTTCTGGTACATTGCTGTTGCTTTGATAGTTTTTCTGTCTGTTTCTAATAGCAATCTAGGTCTTAATCCTAAGGAGGTACAGGGTGGATCGACTAAGATTTTATCAAATTTCATAGACCAGCTTCTACTGAAACTAATTATATCTCCTACTTTTGTCTGAATGTTTTTTAGTTTATATTTCTCTATTTTCTTGTTTAGTTTCTGTATTCTGTTCTTTGATCTATCGATTGCAACAATCACTGCTTCACTTTTTGAAAGTTCATTGAGATGAATTGTTTTGTTACCAGGTGCTGCGCAACAATCAAGAATCTTTTCATTTGGTTTTGGTTCCAGATTCATACTGGCTAAATAAGCAGGTAAACTTTGAAAATATGCAGGAAAATCATCTAAACCTACCTGTTGAAGGTTTGGAACCTTGAACGGAGAAATCAGATTCCTTGCTGCAACTCCTTTCCCTTTAGCTAACATATCATGATGATTTAGTAAAGCCTTAGCTTTTGCTACAGGAATTTTTACTTGATTCAGTACCTGAACTATATCATCTACTCTTACTTTATTCGCCCTTTTAACTCCAGGAATAAAAATATCTGATCCTTGATAGACCATCTCTGCTGCACGATTATCAACAACCATCTCTTTCGTATTTTCTTCAAATTCTAAAGGGAATGGTCCTTTTGGTTTCGTTACTATTACATTTGGGAACTTGCTATGTATTTTGGTTTCATATCCAATCTGTTCAAAACTGTCTACTATTCTCTCTATCATATCATACTTCTGAAAAACATGAAGTGTGTATTCTTCCATGGGTGTAGATATTTTTTCAAAATATTTGTTAGCTAAAACATCACCAAAGAGTTCTTCAACATATTCTCTAAACTCTTTCCCGATTATTCTTCTATTGGAATGCAAATGAGAATATGTCAATTCTTTCCCCTAATCTAGTGAATGAAACACAGCTTTACGTGTTTCTGTATCAAGAACTACCACTGTCGGATGATCATATAAATCAAAAGTTTCCCCAGGATTTATTATTATAGTTTTCCCGACTTTCTTCAAAAGCTTCTTATGGGTATGTCCTGTTATTACATAGTCATAAGGGTCTTTTGAATAAATTAGTGAATTAAGTACAAGTTCTTCTGTACCATGATAGAGAGCAAACCTCTTTTCATCTAAACTGAATTCACCTATTTCTTGATAAAAAAAGCCTACTTTTTTCATCATTTCTGATATGACAGCTGTATCACCTTTATTATTCCCCGAACAGAGATAGAATTTGCCCTTGTATTTTTCAAACATTTTTACACAAAATGGTGAAACTAAATCTCCAGCATGAATTATTGTTTCTATTTCTTTTTTTTCAAAAAGCTCCAGAGCTTTTCTTATATTTGGTCGATGATCATGGCTATCACTCATGATTCCTATTTTCACAATTTACACCTATGTTTTTGATAAAATTGATTATCACTTTGGTGCGGGAAGGGAGATTCGAACTCCCGGACCACTAAGGACTAGAATCTGAATCTAGCGCCTTTGACCACTCGGCAATCCCCGCAAGGAGGGCTGATTTTTCTATCGTTCTCTTTCTAACAAGATATTTAAATCATTGTATCTTATGTTTTTTGTATTCAGAGGAAGTTGTGATTTTATGAGCTTACGACCCTATCTTGAGAAACTCAAACAATCTGATTTTCTAGTTGAGATTAGTGATGAAGTTAAGTTGGAATATGAGATAACCAAGCATCTTCAATCAAACTACAATAAAGCTGTTTTGTTTTCCAATGTTGAAAATTCGCACTTCCCTCTCTTAGGTAATATTCTCTCTTCCCGCGAGCAACTTAAACTCGTTCTAAACGAGCATGAGGACTATTATAACTTCTTTCAACAATCGCTTCTTAACCCTCAAAATCCTTCGGAGGTTGAAACTAGTCTTACTTTTTCTAACACCAAATCCGTTAATCTCTCCCATCTCCCTATCCCCAAATTCTTTCCTATTGATGCTGAGAAGTATCTCACATCAGGTATTGTTTTCGCACAATTTCCCAATATTGATGTTTCTAACATGAGCATCCATAGAATTATGGTTCTCAATGATCAACAAGGGGTTATTCGTATTGTTCCCCGGAATTTACATAAAATCTTCTTAGAGAACAAGCGTAAGGGTTTGGATACGCCTATTGCTGTCATTAATGGTTATCATCCCATTCTAGCTTTGGCAGCTTCTTCTCCTTCTCCTTCAGGTAAATCTGAACTTGCTATTGCTAATTCTCTCATGAGGGGGAATCTTTCAATTCTCAAAACCCCCCGTTATGGTATTTCTGTTCCTTCTGATGTTGAATTTATTCTAGAGGGGAGAATTCTAGCCGATGAAGAAGTATCTGAAGGACCCTTTGTCGACATAACAGGCACTCCTGATGATATTCGTACCCAACCCATCGTTCAATTTGAAGACTTACTTCATCGAGATGATCCTATCTTCCAGACTATTCTTCCTGCTTATGAAGAACATTTCATTCTTATGGGTTTTCCACGTGAAGCAGAAATTCACAACCGTGTGAGTAAAGTTGTCCCCAAAGTGCATGGGGTTTACCTAACTCCTAGTGGGTGTGGGTGGTTAAGCGCGGTAATTTCAGTGACAACTCAGACAGATATAGATGGGCAGAAAGTTGGTCTAACAGCTTTTGAGGCACACCCTTCACTTAAATGGTGTACAGTTGTGGATGAAGACATAGATATATGTGATATCAAGGCAGTTGAATGGGCAAGAATTACCAGAGCTGGGGCCAATGATATAACCATACTTGAAAATATGAGTGGATCATCACTTGATCCTTCACGCAATAGAACTAGCAATACTTCAATTAAAGTAATAGTAGATGCAACAAAGAAAAGAGGGAAAACGGGATACGAAAGAGCAATACCTTTTTAGAAAAAAAGAAAAAAACAAGCAAATTGCATAGTGTGTGAAAATCTTACCACGTAAATTATTTATTGTGTGGTAAGATTCTCGAGAATTATGTTTTTGCGCACTAGTGTGATTGAAAAAAATATTTAAAGAAAACATAATGATATTCTTCAGAGGATTAATTATGAATTTAATGAATAATTTAGCTAATTCCGATCCAGAAGTTGCTGATATGCTTCTAAGAGAATTAAAGCGTCAAGAAGAAGGCATAGAGCTTATTCCTTCTGAAAATTACACTTATCGATCTGTTCTTCAGGCTATGGGGAGTGTTTTCACCAACAAATACTCCGAAGGTTACCCTAAGAAAAGGTACTATGGTGGAAATGAAATTGTAGATGAAGTTGAAATTCTAGCTATAGAACGCGCCAAGGAGCTCTTTGGATGTGAACACGTTAATGTTCAACCGTATTCTGGCTCTCCAGCTAATCAAGCTGTTTTCTTTGCTTTGCTAAATCTAAAGGATAAATTCCTAGGTTTTAGTCTTACATCAGGAGGTCATCTTACTCATGGAAGTCATGTAAACTTCTCTGGTAAGAATTATTCTTGTACTAGTTATGATGTTGATAAAAAGACAGAAATGCTAGATATGGCAGTTATCCATGAGCTAGCTAGAAAAGAAAAACCAAAAATGATTATATCTGGTTTAACCGCATATCCCAGAAAAATAGACTTCAAGGCTTTCCAAGAGATTGCAGAAGAAGTTGATGCTTACCAGCTTGCAGATATTTCTCATGTTTCAGGTTTGGTTGTAGGTGGTGCACATGAAAGCCCTATACCTTATGCAGACGTTGTAACAACTACAACTCACAAAAGTCTTAGAGGACCACGTGGTGCAATCATAATGTGTAAAACTGAAGATAGATTACATGAGATACACCACCCAAATAAGAAAACAAAGGCAGGAGAACCATTTAGTTTAGCACGATTGATAGATTCAGCAGTGTTTCCAGGTTTGCAAGGAGGACCTCATGATCATTCTACTGCAGCAAGAGCTGTGGCATTTGCAGAAGCTATGAAACCTGAATTTAAAGATTATGCAAAGCAAATTGTTAAAAATGCAAAGGTATTAGCAGATGAATTAATGGCGCTTGGAATAAAACTTGTTACAAATGGAACAGACAATCATCTTATTCTCATTGACTTGCGTCCTGAAGATTTAATTGGACAAGGAGGTTTAATTCAAACAGCTTTAGATGAAGCTGGTATAACACTAAACAAAAACACAGTACCTTATGAACCTTCAAGTCCTTTCAATCCTTCAGGTTTAAGACTTGGAACCCCAGCTATAACTTCTAGAGGAATGAAAGAATCAGAAATGAAAGTAATAGCAGAAGGTCTTTCAACAGTTATAAAGGCAAAGGGAAGCCCAGAAGTATGCGATAAAGTTAAAGAAGATATTTTAGAACTTACAAAACAGTTCTCATTATATCCAGGTTTGTCTATCTTAAAATAACTTGAATTAGGGATTATTATCCCTTTCACTATTTTTTCTTTTTTTCTTCAACAATTATATTTTCTACCTGTTGCATTATTTTTAGGATAAGTTCATTTGAAGTTTCTTGCAGACATAAAGATAATAAAACTAATTTCTGAAACCGTGTAGCAAACCTTTCTCCTAGCATTCTTACAAAATGAGCATCTGATGATCCGGAAACATAAAGAGTTGAAGCTAGCATAATGTCTGTACTAGGAACTGATATAGCAAGTGTTCCAAGTTTGGGAGTCTCCTCATAAATATATATAGAAACCGCGTTTTCTAAGAAGACTGCAATCATATGATATTCTCGCTCATCAATTTCTAATCTGGCATTAAGTGTAGGTTCTGTCATTGTTATTGTGTTGTTAACCATGTTCTAAATAGTTTTCTTGAACTAGATACATGGGTTTTTGTCTCCTTTTGCTTCATAATCTGCATAGTGCTCGCGAATACATTTCTGAAGATTAAGGTCATCTTTCGCATGTTTGAGCTCAAAAGCCAAAAGCAGGTTGCTTGCTAGCATACAAACTGTAGCTGGTCCACTTCCACCGGGAACAGGGGAAATATAAGCGACATCATCTTTTAAGTCGTCAAAGTCTACATCTCCCATCAGTTTGCCATCCTCGAAGTTAACGCCTACATCTATAATCACTACATCTTCTTTCACCATACCTTTTCGAATAAGATGGGGGCGACCTACAGCTGCAATAAGAATATCTGCCTCACGAGTATATTTCTCAAGTGGTTTTGATCTTGAATGACATATTGTTACAGTTGCATGTTCTCGTAAAAGAAGGTGAGCGACTGGTTTTCCAACTATCATACTTCTTCCAACAACTACAGCATGTTTTCCGTGTAATGGTATTTTATAGTGTTTCAATAATGCAAGAACACCTAAAGCTGTTGCAGGAACTAAATTAGGGCTAGATTTTGTCCAAGCATGAACATTGCCAGGAGATAAACCTTCAATGTCTTTATTTAGAGAGATACTTTCTATGACTTTATCTTCATCCATATGCTTAGGTAAAGGTAATTGAACAAGTATTCCATTGATACTATCATCATTATTTTGTTTATCAATTATGTCTAAAAGTTCCTCCTCTGTTGTTTCTTCAGGAAGCTGAAGAACATCAGATTCAACACAAAGATTTGCAAAAAATTTCTCTCTTATTCTACGATAAGACTCTGAAGCAGGATCTTCACCCACAAGTATGGTAGATATTTTTGGTGCTTTACTGTATTTTCCTTTGATAACTTCACAACGAGGTTTGAGTACTTTGTTTGTATACTCTTGTGAAAACTTTCTTCCATCAATTATCATGAATATCACTATAATATATTTTCATGTTCTTGATTAATAATTCTTTAAGCACTTAATAAATTATGAGGATTTACAGATTTCCTTTCCAAATGACCAAACGCACCTAGAACAGAATCTCAGCTTTGTAAATGGTTTGGAATCAAAAAGTTTTTATCAAATACTAAAAGCCGTGTTGTAAAGTCACGTGACTAGTGTAGAGATTCTACAATTTTTTGAGGAAAATAGAATGAGCTCAGATAGCTATAAAACTATAAAGGGAATTCGTTTTGGCCTACTTAATCCAAATACTGTCAGAAAGCTTTCAGTTGAACGTATTATTACTCCTGACACCTACGATGCAGATGGTACTCCTGTTGCCACTGGTTTGATGGATGGATCCTTGGGAACCATTGATCCTGGTCAACGCTGTAAAACATGTGGAGCTAGAGTAGGGAGTTGTCCTGGTCATTTTGGTCATATCGAACTTTCTCGCCCTGTTATTCATGTTGGTTATAACAAACTTATCTATAAGGTTCTTAGGGCTACATGTCGTGCTTGTCACAGAATTCTCCTTGAACCCGCTGAAATCAAGGAAATTATTGACAAAATGGACGAGTATGAGGATCAATGGGGTGTTCCTGATTATGACCTTATTGAAGAAGTACTGAAAAAGGCAGCTAAAAAAACTTCTTGTTCATATTGTAAAGAAGAACAAAACAAAATCAGACTTGAAAAGCCGACAACTTATTATGAAGAAGTAGAAACAGAATCTGGTCAGAAACAGACTAATAAACTTTCTCCGTCGGATATTCATAGTTGGTTTGAAGATATTGGTCAAAGTAATGAGGATACTAAAGATAGTGAAAAAGATGGGGATACTAAAGATAAATATGCCGCTAAAGATGATTGCAGGCTATTAGGAATTAATCCACAATTTGCTCGTCCCGAATGGATGATATTAAAGGTTCTACCAGTACCTCCTGTAAGCGTTCGTCCAAGTATAACGTTAGAAAATGGTATTAGGTCAGAAGATGATCTTACACATAAATTAGTTGATATTATTAGAATTAACCAGAGGTTGCTTGAAAACCGAGAAGCTGGTGCTCCTCAATTAATTGTGGAAGATTTATGGGAGCTTTTACAATACCATGTTAGTACATATTTCGACAATGAAATAAGTGGCATTCCTCCAGCAAGACACCGAAGTGGAAGAGCTTTAAGAACACTTACCCAACGGTTGAAGGGTAAAGAAGGTCGTTTTAGAGCAAATCTTAGTGGAAAGAGAGTAGATTTCAGTGCAAGAACTGTAATCAGTCCAGATCCATTGCTGAGCATTAATGAGGTAGGAGTCCCAAGAGACATTTCTGAAATTCTTACTGTTCCAGAAAGAGTAACTGAATGGAATATTGAGGAAATGAAAGAACTTGTTATGAAGGGCCCCCGCAATTTCCCAGGTGTCAATTATATTATTAGACCTGATGGAAGGAGAGTTGATCTACGGTATGCTAGAAACTTGCAAGCTGTTGCAGATTCCCTTCAACCCGAATTTATTATTGAGAGACATCTTCGGGATGGTGATGTCGTTCTCTTCAATCGACAGCCAAGCCTTCATAGAATGAGTATTATGGCTCATGAAGTCAAAGTTGTCCCATATAAGACCTTTAGATTAACATTACCTGTTTGTCGACCTTACAATGCAGATTTTGATGGAGATGAAATGAATCTTCATGTCCCTCAAAGTGAAGAAGCACAAGCTGAAGCTAGAATCCTGATGAGGGTTCAAGAACAAATAAGCACCCCAAGATATGGTGGCCCCATTATCGGTGCTATTCAAGATTTCATTACTAGTGCTTACTTCTTAACTCGTAAAACAGCTATTTATGCCAAAAGTGAAGCATCTCAATTAATTACTGCTGCTGGATTAGAAAATTTACCAAAAGCTGACACAAAAGGACCAAAAGGAGAACCAATGTGGAGTGGAAAAACACTATTTAGTGCTTTACTCCCTGATGATTTTAACTTCACTATGTTCAACAATTTATGTGAAAAACATGATACTTGTAAGAAAATTAAATGCTCTGTAGAAGGGTATATTCTAATAAGAGATGGTGTTCTGGTCTCAGGTATTATTGACAAAAAAGCTTTTGGTGCAGAAGTTCCTGATAGTGTGCTTCATCGTATTCTAAAGGAATATGGTGCAGATAGAACAAGGGAATTCTTAGATAGTGTTACTAGAATGTTAATTACTAACATTACACTCAGAGGTTTTAGTATGGGTGCTAGTGATATTGACATCCCTCCTGAAGCTGATAAACAAATTGAAGAGATTTTAGCAGTTGCTAAAAAGAACGTTCTCAAAATAATCAAGCAGTATGGAGATGGAACCCTTGAGCGTCAAGCAGGTCGAACTGAAGAAGAAACTTTGGAAGCAAGAATCATGGAAATACTCGCAAAAGCAAGAACTGACTGCTCTAATGTGAGTGCAGAGTATTTAGAAGATGATAATGAAGCTTTAATTATGGCAAGAACTGGAGCTAGAGGAAACATGTTAAATCTAGGACAAATGAGTGCTTGTGTAGGTCAACAAGCTGTTCGTGGACAGAGAATTCAGAGAGGATATAAAGATAGAGTACTTCCTTTCTTCAAGCAAGGAGACCTTTCAGCAGAAGCTCATGGTTTTGTTGATAGTAGTTTCAGAACGGGATTGAATCCTATTGAATTCTTTATGCATGCAGCTGGTGGAAGGGAAGGGCTTGTTGATACAGCTGTTCGTACATCTCAAAGCGGTTACATGCAACGAAGACTTGTAAATGCACTTCAAGATATTTCTTCTTGTTATGACAAAACAGTCCGAAATGCAGCAGGAGAAATAGTTCAATTCCTTTATGGGGAGGATAATGTAGATCCAGCAAAAAGTGATCATGGAAAAGCAGTTAACGTTTCTATCATCATTAACAAGATTCTTGAAACCCATCCAGAGGAAGCAGAGGAGGAATAACAATGGCACAATTTTTAACTACAAATCAAATAAAACTTCGTTTGGAAACCTTCCATAAGGATAAATTGGTTCCTGACACCGTCTATGATGAACTGAAAAGTGAACTAAAAGGAAGAAAACTCACTAAAAGTCAATTAGAACAAATTATCAAAGAAATTATCAACAGTTATGAATTTGCTCAAATTGATCCTGGGAGTGCAGTTGGAACCGTTGCTGCTCAATCTATTGGTGAACCTGGAACACAAATGACACTTCAAACATTTCATTATTCTGGTGTTGCTGAAATGTCTGTATTGAGAGGTTTACCTCGTTTAATCGAAATTCTTGATGCACGAAAGAATCCTAGCACACCAACAATGACTATTTACTTAGACGAGCTTACTGAAAAGAGTGAGAACTTAGCAAAACAAGTTGCTAGAAGAATAGAACTTACAACTGTAAACAAAGTCGCACACAGCATAACTCATAGTTTTTCTGAAGGAACAGTAAGAATCAAACTTGATGCCCTTTTGCTTAAAGACAAAGATACAGAACCACAAACTGTCATGAATAAAATTCAATTACGAAGAAAAGAATGCAAAGTTGAAATAGACCAAGAAGACGAAAACATGATCGTTATTAATCCACTCAAAGAACTAAAATTCAGTGATCTACCAAAACTTGCTGAAAAAGTACGAGAGATACCAATTAAAGGTATTAAAAATGTAAATCGTGTAGTAGTAATGAAAAGTAAGGAAGGCAAATACTACTTGCAAAGTGAGGGGAGTAATTTCAGTGAATTATTAAGAATTCCCGGAGTTGATCCTACAAGATGTTATACGACTGATATTAATCAAATAGCTGAAACTCTAGGAATTGAAGCTGCTCGAAATGCATTAGTTAAAGAATCCTTATCTGTTATGAAAGAACAAGGATTAGATGTTGATAAGAGACACGTTATGTTGGTATCTGATTTAATGAGCCATACAGGCGAAATTCTTCAAATCGGTCGTCATGGTATTTCTGGTAAGAAAAGTTCAGTTTTTGCACGAGCTGCTTTTGAAGTAACTGTCAAACATCTTCTGGATGCAGCTGTTCATGGAGAGTATGATCCACTTGAAGGTATAACTGAAAATGTTATTGTTGGGCAAACTATTGCTTTAGGTACTGGAATTGTTGACCTTACTATGAGTTCTAATTACAGAGAATTCAGTGATAAAGAAGACAAATAATCAAACTTTATTACACATCTACTTTTTTCTTTTATTCAAGTTAAACCAAGTTAAAAGTAAGTGAACAGAAAGTTTTTATTAAAATCTTATGAGGGAACTTTAACTAATGGTTAATGTTTGAACTATTAAGCAAAAATGTGATATTATGACAGGATCCAAAAGTCCGAAAGGCGAATTCGCTGCTAGAAAACTCAAAAATAAAAGAAAACACTTCCGATGGAAGGATATGCAGTACAAGCGAAGAATGTTAAGACTAGATAAAAAAACAGATCCATTAGAGGGTGCTCCAGCGGCAAGAGGTATTGTTGTTGAAAAATATGGTGTAGAAAGTAAACAGCCAAACTCAGCTTTAAGAAAATGTGTAAGAGTTAGACTTACTAAGAATGGAAAGCAAGTGGGTGCTTTTGTTCCTCATGACGGTGGGCTCTTATATATTGATGAACATGATGAAGTAATTGTTTGTAGTATTGGAGGAGCTCAGAAGGGAGCAATGGGAGACATTCCTGGTGTTAAATGGCAAGTTACTCATATTAATGGAGTTGCTATCAAACAAATTGTTATTGGTAAGAAGCCCAAACCTCAAAGATAGTTTTTTTTGATGGATAAATCCATCTCTTCTATTCTTAAGTTAGTCCATAACTGATTCCATTAGTTTACATTTTTGTATAGGATAGTTTGAAAATGAAGACCAAAATCCTTTAAATATATTATATCAATTGAGCTTATAAATAGAACAAAAAAGAATTTTCAAAGGGGATCAAAAAATGTCTGAATA
>JAUWEG010000037.1 GCA_030608385.1 Candidatus Heimdallarchaeota archaeon | reverse complement strand
AATTAAAACTAAAGCAGATGTTGACATTATGCTTACTGAAAATGAAGGAGAACAATCTGCCGAACTATATTTGAAAGATATAGATCGGAAACATCCATTAGCCTCTCCTCTCTATGCAGATTTGAAAGGTTTACCTCCTCTGCTCATTCAAACTGGTACCGCTGAGATTATACTTGATGATTCAACTCGCTTTGCAGAAAAAGCTGAAAAAAGCGGTGTTAAAGTTATACTAGATTTATGGCCTGATATGTTTCATGTTTTTCAGATTTTTGGTAACCTGATGCCTGAGAGTAAAAAAGCTTTAGAAAAAATAGGCGATTTCATAAAGGAGAATTTCTCCTAAACTATCACCATTCTTTTTATCATTTTAGAATTCCAATTCTAATGTTTTCAAATCTTGTGGGGGCGATTCCATGACCTACATAAGCGGCTTGCCCTGGTTCTCCTTTACCACAATTTGGTGTGCCAAATGTCTTCCAGTGCTTCTTACTGCATATTCCACTGACGCCCCCCCAGAATTCTGGTGTAATTCCTTCGTAAGTTGGATTTTTAATTATCTCTGTCATTTCTCCGTTTACTATTCTCCAACCTATTTCTGTTCCGAACTGGAAATTCATTCTTATGTCATCAATACTCCAGCTTCTATTGGTATCTAAGAAATAACCATCTTTTGTATCTGCAATGAGTTCATCAAAGTCCCAATCTCCTGGTTCTAGATTGACATTAGTCATACGTACAAGAGGTATTCGATCATATCCCATAGATCTGGCAGCACCAGAACTTCTATCTTGACCAATTGCTTTAGCAGTTTCTCTTGAAGACATAAAGTCAACAAATACACCTTTATCAACCATAATTGTGCGTTGTGCCTTTACTCCCTCATGATCATAGTAAAAAGTACCTAAACTACCCGGAATAGTTGCATCAGCTACCATAGTCACTAATTCATTTCCATATTTGAAGTTGGTTCCGATGAGTTCTGGTACAAGAAAACTTGTGCCGGCATAAGCTGCCTCATATCCTATAGCTCTATCGAGTTCGGTTGGATGACCACAACTCTCATGCACTTGTAGTGCTAATTGTGAATGTCCCAGGATAATTGTTGATTCACCACTTGGCATTTTCTTTGCATTCAGCAATTGTATTGCTTCTTTTGCAGTTTGTTCTGAAACATCTACAAGATTTAATCCTTCAAAATATTCATAACCTTCTGTATGAAAGTCTCCTCTAAAACTGGCTGGAAGACTTCTTGTTTGAGATTCACTTCCTTCTACTGCAGTAGAAGCTACTCCTCCTCCGCACCAGATTATTGTTTGATCTATTTTTGATCCTTCTGTTGTGTGGAGCACCATATTGTCTTTTCTACCAACGTAATGACTTGATGCAACTTTGATTGTTTCAGAATAATCTTTGGCTCTACTTGAGCTTTCCTCAAGTATTTCTATCTTATCTTTTAATTCTACATCAAAAGGATTTTGCTTTACTGGAGTTTTAACCTTATCTTCATAAACAGGTTCATCGGCAAGAACAATATCAAATTTCTTTACCAAGGATGAAGCCTTAGCAATTTTTACTGCTAATGCAACCAAATCAGTAACCTTTTCTCTGGTTAGCTCATTCGAACTAGCAAAACCCCAGCTTTTGTTTACTATGCAGCGGATGCCAATGCCTTTCTTATCAATTCGATCCAATCTATCAAGTGTTTTATTCTTGAAGGTAATATTTTCCATCAAAGTATGCATATATTTAACATCAGCATATTCCACTCTCTTTTCGTTGCAGCATTTAATCCCATATGCAACTAAATCAGCAATATTATCAGCAGAGTCTTGCATAATTTCAAATCTATACTCTTGTTAAAAATCTTTTTCTAAAAAAATTAGTCAGAGTCCTTAGAATCAAGAGATTTAATGGTTCGATTTAGTTTCTCGAGGGAATCTATTCCTTTTTTCCAAAGAAATGAAGAAGATGTGAAAGATCTTTTACGCAAAATTTTCTATCAAAACCTCATATATTATATTTGCATAATCGATTACTTCCTGTTTTACAGTATATTCATCAGTTACATGTAATTGATCAAACTTCCCTGGACCCATAATTACGAAAGGTGTATTATATTCAGGAACTAGCATCGCTCCATCTGTTCCATAATTTACTCCAATAATGTTTTCCTTACCTGCTGATATAGCTTTTTTCTTCATAGCTTCAAAAAATTGATTTTTTTCTGTTAATTCAATTGCAGGAATTTCATGAATAATTTCCATTTCAGCTTTTGCTTCATTACCTCTATTGAAAGCTTCCAACAAATTTTCTAATTTACTTTTTACACTCTCTCTTAAACTATCAGCTACTAATCTATAATCACATTTGAATTCACAGTATTCCGGAACCACATTGATTAGAGTTCCACCTGATATTTGTCCAATATTCAAAGTTGATTTTCCGAGAATTTCGTGTTCATATTCGGGAATAATTTCCTTCATTTTTTGGATTAATTGTGCTGCTGCCTCAATTGCATTAATACCTAGATGAGGAGTAGAACCATGTGCAGACTCTCCCTTTACTTTAATTTTAACCCACAAAGTCCCTTTCTCAGCTATTCCAACTTGTAATTCTGTTGGCTCACCTATTATAAGAAAAGAGCATCCCTCCATAATTCCACTATTCTTTGCTACTAAAGCACCGTCCATTCCTATTTCTTCGTCAGCAGTCCCAAGAAAGATGATTTTCTGATTTAGCTTTACTTGATTCTCTTTTAGTTTCTTCATAACAGCAACGAAAGCAGCTACTGCTCCCTTCATATCTGTAGATCCTCTGCCATAAATTCTTCCTTCATGTTCTTTTGCTTCAAAGGGAGGAAATTTCCATTTTTTTTCATCACCTGCAGGCACTGTATCTAAATGGCCTGTCAAGATGATAGTATCTTTTCCTTCACCAAATTCTGCGATGATGTTAGCTTTTCCTTCATAATATTCTTGGATTCGACTTTCAATTCCAACTTTTTGAAATTCTTCTTCTAGATAATTAGCAGCTTCTATTGTTTTTCCTGGGGGATTTTCAGTTTTTATTTGCACTAATTTTTTCAAAATAGGTATAACGTCACTTTCTGATATGTTCATCTTGCTCATGAAATCTATTTTAATACATGTTTTTAATTTTTCACCTTTAGTAACAAGCAACTGTATTTTCATAGATGCTTTAGCAATCTTTAGATAGATTATTGCACTATAACAATTATATGGATGATCAAGAAGAAATTAGAAACTATCTGTCTGAATCCTCCAGAAGAATGGTCTTATCACAGATTATTTCCTATTCAAAAGCAGTATCTGCATCAGAACTATTAGATAACTTACCTATAAAAAACAGGAGTACTTTGTATAACATCTTAGATAGATTAACCGAATTAAACCTAATAACAAGAAAAGAGGTCAAATTTGGGGGTTCAAACAGAGTATTCTATTCTCCAAACCATGAACTCATTTCAAGTGATTATTTTAGAAACCTGTTGCTAGAGTTTAAAGATCTTGAAAGACCATCAATATTGACTTTAGATTTTAAATATACTTGGGAAGATTTTCCTGAATGTTTAATTACTGGAAATTCACTTCAATTAGCAATTGTTTTAGGCTCTTGGATGACTGAAGCTGCAAATACAATTGATGCACTTAATGTTCCTGAAATATCTCAAACACTGTCTTATTGGGCTTACAGAAACAAGAAAATACCTCTTGAAAATATTATGATTGATTCTTTACTAGACTATCAAGCAGGATTTGCAAAGAATGAAAATATGTTGGTAATCGGTTCAGGTGCTGTAAATAGAATTACTTCTGAGATTATGGAACTTTATGGAAACAGTTTACCTGTGAAATTTCTAACTCCCTCAAGTAAGAATATCTATAGTAAATTAACAGATATTACTTACAGTGAAGAATCACCTGTAGGATTACTTTCAGGGTTACTTGCTCTTTTACCAAATCCCTGGGATAAATCTAAAGTAATAATTTTATGTGCGGGGTCAAAAAATGTGGGTACTCAAGCTGCATTAAAAGCAATACTAGACGATATTAAGGCAGCAATATCTATGGGCACTAAAGTTATTTCAAACCATAGTAAGTTTCCTAAAATTCCTGTAAGAGTTATTAAAGCAGAAGGTGAAGACCTTCTAACAAAAATGATTCAACAAAAAAGTCCTAAAATTCAGCAATATAGTTTTGTGGAATAAAGCTCTACTATTTCATAATTACTAGAATTACACAAAAGATTTTACTGTTGAAATTTCTAAAGGTATTAATCCCTCTCTTACTCTTCCTAAGAGTCTTATTGTGTTACGATGCATTATTCTTATCTAGTGTTAGTGCTTTGAAATTCTTTGGTTTGAATATTGTATAAATAATCATCCCAATCCCAATCAATACAGCTGCAATGTAAAAGGTTATTCTATATGCATATGAATCTGTATTTCCTGAATCTATCAAAATATTGGTGATTGGTCTTGAAATGAAGACCAATAATACAGCTAAACCTGTGGTAAATATACCAACAGATGAGAAGAAAATTGGTTTTCCTCTTTGCTTTAATTTTATCATTTTATTTGCAAGCAAATAAAAAAGAATACCTAGAATCATTAGACTAATGATGGTATAGAACATGATAATAGCAAAGTTTGAATTAACTAAGGCATCTGCAATGGGACCTGTTAGCATTGTACCCCCCATACCCCACGAAAGATAGAAAGCAGCATTATAATATCCCATCATTCTTCCTCGCTTTTCAACTGGAACAACTCGGTTTACCATTGAATATGCTGTTGTTTGTATCCAAACTCGTGAAGTACCTTTAAGAGCCATATAAACGAAGAAAATTGTTATTGATGGAACAATAGGTAGAAGGATTGTACCTATGAATGCAAATAGGAAACCAATGAAAAGCATATTCCCATCGCCGAGTTTACGTGTTAAAAAGCCAATTACTAAACCACTAATGATGATAGCAATACTACTCGTATTCCACAAACCCGCAACAACAGAATCTGAAGCTCTAAAAGTGTCTGGAAGCCTAACATGAATCTGTATCATTTGATTAATACTATTGCCACCAATATTCACAATTGCTAATACTACTATTAGCCAGATAAATAATTTCAAAGGCCAATTTGAATTGAGTTTTTTATTCGAATTTTTCTTACTACTAAGAGATAATTGTTCATCTGTTTCATCTATTTCTTGGAAATAATCTTCTTCCAAATCTGCATATGATTCTGGTATCATAAACAATGCAGCGATACTAAAAATCATAATACCTGATGAAACATAAAATAAACTACCTGACCAAAAACCAAGGCCATCTTGATACAAGAATCCACTCGCTGTTACTCCTAAAACGTTTCCAATTCCACCTACAAATTGCAATAATCCCATTGTTCTACTTCTCTCAGATTCCTTAGTCAGATCAGCAATTAAAGTAGTCCAACCTAAATTACTACTACTCCAACCAGCTTCAATTATTGTGAAACCGAATATGATTATGTAGGCTGAAAGCCGTAAAATTCTTGGTATAAGGTTTGCATCATATGTAGCTGCAGTGTCAATAATTCCTACTAAATCTGTTTGTGAGAATAAAACATCACCAATATGACCAATTCCAACTTTCCCTTTGTTTACACTATTGTGGATCCAGAATACAGCTAAATAACCAATAGCAGCGAACACTTCTCCAAAGACAATTAACAGTCTTCTTTTTTTGAATTTATCAGATATTCTACCCCAAATAGCTGATTGAGCTATTATATTTGCAACCATTGGTAGAGTAGCAAATAGAGTCATTTCTGTATTTGAGACACCTAGAAATTCTTTCAAGTAAATGCTAAGAAAGAAGTAAAAAATACCTCTTCTGAACATAGCCATCATCTGAAATATAGAAAGACTAGCGAAGTGTTTTTTCTTCATTTTGTGGTCCTCTAGTATCGTAATATAGTCAATGTCCTTGATTAAAGTCTGTGGAACAACAATTGGTTATTAATGTTGTGCTAGTTAAAATTTATCTTTGAACGAATTTTTATAACCTTTATAAATAAATTTGAGTACGTAATAAATTTTTTAAATGTATTTAGCTAACTTTCATTGAGGACAATGTTAGGTGAATATGAAACAATTAAATAGCGGTTTTTTAATATCACTACAGTTAAGAAGAAAAATAGTCCTCTTGAGTAAAATAAATAATATTTTACAGGTGATAATATGGTCAATATAGAGTTACCAGATGGTAGTATACTAGAAATTTCAAAAGGAAAAACTGTATTAGATGCTGCAAAGCAAATTGGACCACGATTAGCTGAAGCTGCTTTAGCTGGAAAAATTGACGGAAATTTAGTTGATTTGCACTATGCAATAAACTCGGATGTCAAACTTGAGATACTAACAGAAAAATCAGAAGAATCATTACATATTCTTAATCACAGTGCAGCTCATATTTTGGCAGGGGCAGTCGTTGACTTATTTCCAGACGCTAAACCAACTATTGGACCAAGTATTGATCCTGTAGGATTTTACTATGATTTCTTTGTGGAAAATCCATTTACTCAGGAGGATATAGACAAAATCCAGAAGAGAGTCGAAGAAGTTATCCAGGAAAACTCTGAATTTGATAGAGAAGAAATGTCTCTTGCGGATGCAATAAAATACTATGAGAAAGTTGACAAAAACAAATTCAAAGTAGAAATTTTGAAAGAAACAGAAGCTGATAATGTGTCATTCTATTCTCATGGAGAAGGTAACTTCAAAGACTTATGTCGAGGACCACATGTTCCATATACTGGAAAAATAAAAGCGATAAAGATTCTTAGCGCTTCTTCAGCCTTTTGGAGAGCTGATGCTAACAAAGAATCGCTCCAAAGAGTTTATGGTGTAGCATTTAGCACTGAAAAACAACTGAAAAAGCATCTGACTATGTTGGAAGAGGCGAAGAAGAGAGATCATAGGATAATTGGACCACAATTAGATTTGTTTGATACTGCTGATGAATGGGGGCCAGGAATGCCATTAATCTTTCCTAAAGGTACTATTATTTTAGATGTTCTGAAAGACTTTTGGACGAAAGAACACCGAAAAGCAGGTTATGAAATAGTACAAACTCCTCATGTCTTCAAGGAGAATGTGTGGCAAACTAGTGGGCATACTGAGTACTTCATGGAACATATGTTTCCGGTAGATCTGAAGGGAGAACAATGGTATATTAAACCAATGAATTGTCCTGGGCATATGATGATCTATAATCGAAAAGCTTATTCATACCGAGAACTCCCGGTAAGGATTGGTGAGATGGGTACTGTATACAGATATGAGCTTTCTGGAACATTACATGGTCTTTTCCGAATTCGAAGTATTACTCAAGATGATGCTCACATCTTTATGCTTCCTGAACAACTTGAGGATGAAATTGTGAGAGTTATAGAGCTTGTAGAACACTTTTACAAAACCTTTGGTTTTCAAGAATGGGAATATTTTGTTAGCACCAAGCCTGATAAAGCAATTGGAACTGATGAAGGTTGGGATCATGCTACAAAAGCTCTCATAAGTGCAATGGAAAGAGTAAATCTACCTTACAGAATAAAAGAAGGAGATGGTGCCTTCTATGGACCCAAGATTGATGTTGATGTAAAAGATGCAATAGGTCGTAGATGGCAACTTGCAACTATTCAAGTTGATTTCAACCTTCCTGATAGGTTCAATATCAATTATCTTGGCGAAGATAGCCAGAAGCATAAACCGTATGTAATTCATCGTGTTATCTATGGAGCTATAGAACGATTCCTCGCAATTTTAGTTGAAAATTACATAGGAAAAATGCCTATTTGGTTAAGTCCAGTTCAGGCAATAGTTATACCTATTACTGATCAGCATGTCGATTATGCAAAACAAGTTGTTGAAGATTTGCTCAAGGCTGATATCAGAGCTGAAGCAGACTTTTCTGGAGAAAGGATGAAATATAAAATTCGACAAGCTACTTTGAACAAAATTCCATTTATACTAAATGTGGGTGACAAAGAGGTTGAAGCTAAGACTATTGCAGTTAGGTCTCGCGGAAACAAAGTGGAATTTGGAGTGAAAATTCCTGAATTCATAGGAAAGGTACGAAAACTAGTTGAAGATTATGAATGATTTTGAGACAAATCATTCTTCTTTTTCATATACTTACAAAAATAAGATAAAATTGGGAACTAATTCCCATTTTGAAGTTTTTCAGATTCTTCTTCAATGTGTGAGATCTTTATGCCAAGACTATCCATTAGTTGGAAGCACCAACCTAGCCAGACATTAACAAAACCCATTGCTCCTGCATCAACTACACCAGCTTCTTTCAAAACTGGGAGTAGATTTGGAGTGTTTTCTAAGGATTTGACAGCAGTTAAATAAGTTTCAGTAATCATCTCTGTCCAGTCACCACCTTTCTCTGCGATGGATTTAGCAACAGCTGCAGTATCCTTAATTACAGTAAGAATGGTTCCTTCAGTAGGGTGCAGTACGGCATCATAAGCCCATTCACTTCCCTCAGCTAAAGCTTTAGCAAATATATCTATATCTACAGTTTCACGTTCTTCAATTTCAGAACTGAAACCTTGGAAGAATTGAGAAATGATTACACCAGAATTTCCTTTGGCACCTAAGAAACTACCTTTTGTGATAAGTTGACATGCTTCTGCAATAGAAGCTGGATCAACCTCATCAAATTGTTCAACAACAGTTCTTATTGTTAAAAACAGATTGACTCCTGTATCACCGTCAGGAATTGGAAAAACATTGATAGCGTTTAGTTCTTCTTTTGTTTGCTCAAGATTATGAGCAGCAGTAATCATCATTTTTTTGAGGGTTCTGCCATCGATTTTAGTACTTGGTTCCATCATTTTTTAGCCCCACTTAGCTAAGTTTTTTACCTATCGCAGTTCCAAGTGTGTGAAGAAGTATTTAATACTTCCTTGATTATATCAACAAAGAATATTGCGATTATGTAATTGTATTTACGCTCGTTTGTAAATGCTTTTCATCCTTTTAAAAACCTATCCTTTAGGCTATATTATATGGCCATAAAACATTAAAATTCTGGAGAAATAGCGGGAATTAGAAATAATGGAGAAAATGAAAAAAAGGAAAAGAAAGTGATTATTCTAACAATAAAGCAGGCTTCATTGGTCTTGCTTTGTTAGCTTTATTTTGAGGGTCATGAATCTTTTCGTCATCAGCAATTTGAATTAAAATTTCAGCATTGTTGAACCTTTTACTAATATATTCTTCATATCCTTGAATTGCTTTTTTCTGATCTTCAGGAGCTAGCATTTTTATTCTGAATATAGTAGGGTCTTTTAACATTTGTTTTGCTTCGTTTGCTATTTCTTTCATGTATTTGTTAAGTTTTTTATTCTCTTTTGCAGATGACATTATTCTTCCAATTTGAACAGCTTCATCTTTGAATAAATCGGTTGCTAAGTCATATAAGTCATTCTTCCATTCTGCATTAATATAGATATAAATTTTATTTGGTTTTGTCTTTACTAGTTTCACTATTTGATTTATGTCTTCTAGCAGGTTGGTCATGAACTTTGCTTGTAAAGCGTAAAGGGTATCTTCTTTATCTATTTTGATTTTAGGCATTCTTTTCAATGAGATGTAATCTTTGTTACCCATCCTCTCGTTTAATTCTTCACAAATGTGTGGAATAACCGGTGCTATTATAACAACTATCATTTCAATTACTTCTCTAAGAACTGCCATCTTTTCTTCTTCTGGTAGATTTACAGCTAATTTCTGGTATTCATCTAGAATCCTTATGTTTGCATAATATCCATCCAGGATATAATCTCTAGCATTAAATTTCTCAATTTCATCCAATGCCTTCTTTAGATTGGTTTTTACTGATGAAAGCAAAACTTTTGATGGAAATGAGTATTTAATATTTACATCTCTATCTACATCTACAACACTTAATGCATATTCCCAGAATTTTTTCAATCTTTGTTGAGCAAATTTCACTTCAGTGTCTTTCCATTCCAGAACTGTTTCCGGTGTAGCATTTGATGCTAAATGTAATCTTGTCAAGTCAACACTGAATTTACCTGATACTTCTGCTATTTGAATCACGTTAGGCTTACTTTTACTCATTGCTTCACCAAAGCGATTTAATGTATCATTCAAAGAGAAGGCAGGTAGCCAATACTTTTCAGGGAATATAGCAGCATGGTGAAATATTGCAAATGATAAATGGTTTGAAATATGCTGAATTGCTGTGTGTCGTAAGTCATTTGGATACCAATATTCAAATTCCGCTTTTGTTTTTTCAATTATATCTTCTGATATGGAGGTGATCTTACTTACTTCTCTTATATCTCCTTCATTTAGAAATACATAATCAAAGAACTCCGGTTTCAGTTGACTAGGTTCAATATTGTTTTGACGCATTTGTCGAACAATTGTATAGAAGGACATGTAAATAACTGAATCACTCAATGATTCAATAATCCACCCTTCTCCTTTGGTAAATGGAAATTCTGTTCCTAATCCTCTTCTTCGAACACAAGGTCTTTTGTCTAACCAGTGGAAGGTGTTTTCAAAGCTTTGTCGATATTTTTCTGGAATTATGAGCATTTTATTTAATGCTTTAAATGCATCTTTTTTCCAATCTTCATTTCCATAATGCAGAAAGTATTGATCTTGGATAATCGCTGCAATTATTTGTCCTCCACATCTACAAATAGCCTTTGTTGATGTTTCATAAATAGGAGAAGCTAGATTAATATCAAATAAAGTATCTGCAACTCTATCTTTAGCAACTTCGACCTTCAGTCCTTTGTATTCACCTGTGTTTTCCTTCATAATTCCAGAATAAAATTCGTCTCTGTAAATTGTTTGAGTAGCTTCTTCTAATTCTGCAATGTCATTTTGTGATTTAACATTCAGTTTTTCGCAAATTTCAACTGCAGGAAATTCACCATAACCTTTTACCTCAATTAAAGAAATTGGCTCAATTTGCTTCAAAAATTCAGAATCTAAGCCATATTTTTCAATGGTTTTCTCATCTTTTTGCAAATCAACTAACGCTGCATAGTCATAAGGGGCATGTCCAGGAACACTGTATACTACACCTGTTGCATGATTAGTATCCACGAAAGATGCTGGATAGATTGGTATTTTTTTCTTAGTAATAGGAACTTCAACAGTCTTGTTTATTAGCTCTTTTCCTTTTAATTCTTTAATAACCTCGATTTCATGATTTTGCTCAATTAGCTTCTTTGTAGCTTCTTTGGAGACAATCCATTTCTCTCCATCTATTGAGATTTCTTCGTAAATTGCATCAGGATGTATCCATACATTGGTTGCACCGAAAATCGTTTCAGGTCTTAAGGTAGCAGCAACTAGAAAGATATTTGAATCGAGCATGAATTTAATACCAACAAATTCAGTTACTTCTACCTTTAACTCATCTCCAGCTTGAATGTCATCTTCACCAACAGCATTTTTATCGTTGACACACCATAGGATGGGATAATTTCCTTGTGTAATTAGGTTCTTTTTGTCCAATTTAATATATTGCCATTCTATGAATTTATTATAGTCAGGATCTCCAGTTGAGAATTGCCTTGTAGTATCAAGCGAGTATCCCATTCCGAGGAAATCTTTGATTATTTTTTCTGAAAAATAGTTTGCTACATTTTCTGGTTCTACAAACGAAGCTATTAATTCCTCAACTCTTTCCTTGCTGTCCTCATATATTGAGATATATTTTCGGTATCTGTCCCATTCGACTTTATCATTATTCTTTAGTTTCCAAGATACTGCGAGAACAGGAGTTCCAGTTATATGAAAGCCCATAGGCCATAATACATTGAATCCTTGTTGTCTCTTGAACCTAGCAAAAATATCACCTAATCCATAAGTACGAGCGTGGCCTATGTGAAGAGGAGCAGTTGCATAAGGATAAGACACTGTTAAAAACCATTTTGGTTTTGAGCTATCTACATTTCCAATAAATATCTGGTCTTCTTGCCATTTCTTTTGCCACTTCTTTTCAATTTTTCGTATCTCTTCTAGGAATGTTATCAATAATTTCACCATTGTTTGTTGTGCTTATTCGAATCTTTCGGGAACAGCGGGCATATCTTTCTTCTTCCAAAATCAGACTTTGATAATTAAAAGCGTTATCTTTAGACATATTAAAACTGTTAAAGAAACGAAAAACCTGGAAACCACTAAAACAGATATCTTTCCTATTTGTTGAGAAGAACACGATACCCCATTTTGATTTCCTCAATATAACAAAATATTTTTTGCTTATTAAACTTTTGAATAAGAAGAAACAGATATCATTCAATTTGCTTTGAGATTATTGGTTTGAATGCTAAATATTTCTCCACCAATGTAGATATTTCATTTTCTGACATATTCTGTGATAAATCTGTAAGAAGATTTCTTATTGCTTGACGCAAATAGCTTGTAGGAACTCTACTGCACAAGAAACAAACAAACGTACCTTCAGATTCAATCATTAATGAAGAATCACCTAAGTCAATTTCTTTTGGATAAACCTCTTTTCCTATTAGTTCACCAGCAAATTCGGAAAAAGCTGTAGTTACACTTAGAATAATATGACCTCTTACATTTAGTTTTTTCTTTGCTGAAGCAGAATAGATTGAAGATCCAGCTTTATCAAAGATATATACTGAATGAATTTCAGTAGAATAGTAAAATGCTTCAATTCCTCCCATGTAGATAGAAATTCCTATAACTAAGGCTCCTACTGCAACAGAAACCCATTCCATATGAAGCATCATTATTTCACCTGTCACAGCATAGATGATTTTTCTAGCAGCAAATAAGAGAGCACTTACGAAGTATGCTATTACAACTCCAACCATCATGATTTCTATAACTTTTTGATATTTCTTCTCTACGAAACCTCTTTGCTTAATTAAGTGTGTGAGAAAGACTATTCCTGCAAAAATAGCCAAGCCTGCATCAAATATTACCCAGGTTATACTTGTTTGTGCAATATAAAAATCATAATTACTTCCTTTAACAGGCAAGAGCGCTAAAGTATAATCTCCAGAAACTGTTAAACCTACTACACCTCCAAAGAGAAAAAGAGCAAACGCTAGAACTATGGGATTATAGATTTGTCTGGGGCTTAATGATACAACAAAGAGAATAGTTGCTATCATCCCAACCATACTAATTATTGTTGAAAATTTGGATGCAAATAAAGAACCAGCTTCTATACTTCTCTGGCTTAGATAAACAACAAAAATGCCGCTAACTATCCATCCCATAATACACAAAATCATTGACAGAAAATAATACACTGAGAAAGATGATGTTCGTATTTGTTTTCCAATCACAAGGATTGCTCCAAGGAGTAGAAAGAAAATAGACGCAATTCCAATCCCATAAGAAATCCAGACCATGTGCAGTATGGATTTTAGAGTTTTATATAGTTTTGGCTTTTTTTTGCTCTAAAACTCTCTTACTAAATTACAAAATCCTCTTTGTCAACATTTCTGTTTTCTAATCCTAATCTAGATACTTTAAATTTAATTCCCCCGTATAGCTCAGCATATTCCTGGTTGTTATACAAAGCTGCAGCAATTCTTCCAATTGCATCTGCTTTCATGATTCCACTTCCAGAACCTGAAGATACGATTTGTAACCCCTTGATTCCATTAGCTTTGAAGACAACAGGGTTTTTGTCAATTGTATTTAATGCATAAAATCCTGCCCATGAATTTGTTAATTGAAGATCTTTTAAAACAGGGAGATATTCAGCTAAGATTAAATATCTATCAAATTCATAATCTCTGTCATTTGCTTGGGTATCATTTAAAGGATTATCTTCAACGGTTATTTCATCAGAATTAGTAATAATATACGGTTTCCCAATCATTGATCCTCCTCCAATCCAGATACTATTATTGTATTTTACTGGTTTCAAATGAATTCCATGTATTGGGAAAATTAAAAATGGAATTGTTTTTTCGTCATTAAAATGCTCATTATCAAGGAAATTTGCTAGTCGAGGATGTTGTACTCTAAATATATACTTCTTGACAGGCATTGAATGACCATCTACTCCTATCGGTAATAGAAGCTCATTAGCCCAAGCACCAGTTGCAAGTATGAAAATATCTGATTTGATTGTGCCTCCATTATCTGTTAAAGCTCCACCAATTCTTTTTTCTTGCCATCCAACTGGTTCTCCTGGAATACCGAGTTTCTCACCATCTGGTTCTAAAATTAGTTTTGTTACTGGGGCATTGTAAAGAGTTTTTCCCCCTAGTCTTTTGAATTCAGTTTCATAGAAATCCCTTGTAATTTTATCTGCATCTAGTTCTCCACAGTCGTATCCAAGAAGACCATAATCGATATTTCTCAGGTTGAGCATTTTAGTATCCTCATTTACATCGAAATCAGTTACAAGTTCTGGTATCTTTCGTTTAATAACTTCTTTTTCTAATATCTCTATGCGAACTTTGTTTTCTAACATAATTTCAATAGCTTTTTTGTTTCCTTCAAATTGCTCTCTATCCATTAACCAGAGATAAGTAATATCTCTTAGAGATAAATCAATACCTAGGTCATTCTGCACATGTTTATAGAAATCTCTTGTAGTACTACTAAGTTGTAGATTCACTTCCGAGGAGAAAGTATCGCGATACATAGCAGCTGATTGGGCTGTATTTCCAGCTCCCGCTTGAGATGCTTTATCTATAACTAGCACTTTTAGATTTTCATTTTCTTTTTTGATATGGTAAGCCGTTGCTATACCAAATAATCCAGCTCCAATTACTACTACATCATAGTGTTTTTCACTCATCATCTTACCTCTTGAGAAAAAATTTCCATTAATTCAGATATATTGAACAAGTACTCTTTAAAAATTTTATACCAATAGTATAGAAATTTATAGTCAAAACAACGAATTTTTAAGTTCAACAATAGTTTTATACTTGAAGCTTGTGATGCTATGCATTTGAATGTGAAAACAGAAGAAGATAAAAAAATCGAAGAAACACTACTGAAAATCAAACACAAAATCGCTGTTTTGAGTGGGAAAGGTGGAACTGGAAAAACAACAGTTACTGTAAACTTGGCTCAAACTCTTTCTGATATGGGATATAAAGTAGGTATACTTGATGCTGATATTACAGGACCAAATGTTCCTCTGATGCTTGGAGTAGAGGATCTACAAATGACTACAGAGGACAATAAGATTGTCCCAGTAGAAGCAGGAAAGATAAAGATTGTTTCAATTGAATTTTTACTTCAAGATAAAACAAAAGCTGTTATCTGGAGAGGACCAATGAAAATTAAAGCTCTTAAACAGCTCCTCGCTGATGTAAACTGGGGTGAATTAGATTTTCTAATTGTGGATTTACCTCCTGGAAGTAGTGATGAGCCTTTGAGCATAGTTCAAACAATCAAAGATTTAGATGGTATGGTCATTGTTACTACTCCTCAAGCTGTTTCACTACTTGATGTAACCAAATCGATAAATTTTGCACAAGAAACAAAAGTACCAATATTAGGGATTATCGAAAATATGTCAGGTTTTGTGTGTCCTCATTGCGATGAGATTACTTACATTTTCAAAAAAGATGGTGGAAAGAATAAGGCTGAACAACTTAACTTGGATTTTCTTGGAACTATTCCTCTAATATCTCAAATTTGTGAAGCTGGAGATTCAGGAAGACCCGCCGTTAAAGTGAATGATAAAGCAAAGGATGTTTTTTCTAAGGTTGTTGAAAAAATACTTTCTAAACTTGGTAAGGAGTAATTCCTAATAAAAAGTAAGGGTTTTTTCAAACTCAAATTGACAAAAAACTTTCGCAATGTTTTTTTATTCAAAAGTGTATATTTTCTTTTGATTAACATGATTAATCTTAAAAAGAAAAGAATAGTTTTATTTTATATTATCACTTCACTTATTATTTCATTAGCATTTATTTCCATAAACTCACTAGCTTATGATTTGAATGAAACTGAAACAATTGCTTTAAATGAATATGATAATGTGGGATATGGAGTTCTTGATGGTAATCGTATAAGAGAAAACCAACTATTAGAAACCCAATATGCTACAGATGTGAGATATGTAAAAGAAGCTATTGGCGCAACAACACATTCTATGGTTAATGATTCATCTGTATTTAGAACAAATTTGGCTTCTTCATACTATGATGATAATTTTAGATATGACATAGAACAATCAACTTGGAGATATAATCCGATTTATATCCAGGCTTTCAATAATACTGGCACAGGTCCTAATTTGAGTTTTACAACAGGTATAAACAACCAAGGAACTCTCACATTGGGTTCAGAAACTGCTATTGAAATGGAAGCTGATACCTATTATGTCTTCAAAGTTCGTTTACAAGCTGGAGAGATATATGATCTAAATATGAAATCAATTAGTAGTGTTTCATATTATATTTACTTCAATGATTATTTATCTAGATCCGGCAGTGTAAATGGAGAAACTCGAAACATTCAACCACTAGCAGCTAGAGGTTCCGGAGATTACTACATATATCTGTTTTCTAACAATGATAATTATGTCGTTTTCGATCCAGTGAAAATAGATGTATCATCAATTTCTGCTGGGGACTTTGTATCTGGGGACTTTGTTAATGAACCTAACAACATCTGGGATGAAGAAAGACAAGTTTTTGTAGATAATGATAATTCTGAGCATGTTGATGCTTACTTTGTAAGAATTCCAAAAGGTGTCTATGAGTTCAAATACATTCGATTTGATGGTGGTATCAGTACTAATGCATATGGACTGATTCCTAGCTTATATTATGAAGCAGGACTTTCAAATACTTATTTCAATATCGCGATTGGATCATCATATGACGATAAATTCGTGTTCAGCTTTGAATATGACACAAAAGTTCTTGTTTATATCACTGCAGAAAGAGACAATAATGACTATATTGAATTTGATTACATATTCTCTGTTGATAAACTGGATTGTCCAACTTTGAAAGCAGGAGAAATTCATGAATATGAAGATAATTTCTTATGTTTTGGAATCGATGTTAAAGAAACTCAACTTGCCTATTTCAATATTTCAGCAGTTGGTTCTGTAATGGTATGGTTTGTAGATTATAAAGATAAGAATCTGGGATATGGAAGTTATTATATGCTCGATGATAATACACTTACGGTTGCAAAGCTTCTGCTTCAACCTGGTTATTATTACTTCTTTAATCCGACTGAAGGCTTATATGATTTTGATATTGAGTATAATGCAGTATTAGTTGAAGAATTCACAGATTCATTTGATTTTGAACTCAGTCAGCGAGATGGTGACCCATCAAATTATAAGCTTTTCAAAATTGTAAATACAGATTTTGATTTTCATAACTACAACATCAGCTTACTTCCTGCGTTAAACCGTACTGTAGTATTTGGTTGCTACACTTATTTAGAAAATAACCCAATGGTTTTCTGGGGCACATCTGATTTAATTGGTTATCAACAAGTGGCTGGAATAAACCAAGGATATCCAGTTAACAATACGCAAATGCTGAATTTCCTTTCAACAGGAGAACCCACCATTCGTTATGTCCTCTTTGAAATATATGACATATACAATAATACAGGATACTCTTGGCCAAGTTATGGAAGTGTTTTTAGCGAACCAGAAACTGTAACTCTTAGATTTAGTACAGATACCGATAATCCAGATGTTTTTGCTAATGTGAATCTTAATTTTGAAGAACTAGATTTCATTGATAATGGTAGTTATTTGGTAAATTATGATTTCGATACAACTTATAGTGACTTCGACATATATATGATTCGTGCAACAGTTCCTGAACATACTTGGTACAAGGTTGAAATTGTAATTATTGATGGACTCAGAGATGATTCTTTCTACAATTTGCAGAATCCTGATGGTTACTTCCCAGGTTACTTCTATAGGGATGCTGTTTGGAACAAATATTACAACTTAGATACTTTCACTCCGACTCACTTCATTAATTATGATGGTTCAAACGTTTCATACGTAACTTTTGACATTGAATTTGGTGTATTTGATCCTAATCTAATTTTCATGTTTGGTGTTGACCACACTGCACTGAATGGTTCAATTGAATTCAAATTCATCCCAATCGACTGTACACCTATCTCTTCAATTGCTTCAGTAATTATGAAAGGATTAGGATTAGGCGGAATAATTGCTCTCGCAGCGATTGGAGGGGTTGCTGGTTTTGGTATACTCGTTTTTGTTGTATTTAGAGTAGTTATACCCAAAATAAAGTCTAAAACTCCTGCAAGTCCACCAAGTCAATACTAATCTTTTTTCTTTTTTTCCTTTTTTTAAAACTGCATGATCTTCAGACAATTTTTTTTCTAATAAGGTAAAAGAAATCAGTTAAATCAACATTTCCTCCAGATATGATTATTCCCACCTTTTGGTTTTTAAGATTGATTTTTCCTGATAAAACTCCAGCTAATGAAACTGCACCAGATGGTTCTACAACAAGTTTCATTCTTGACCAGAGAAACTCCATCGCATTAACGATCTCTTCCTCGGTAACTGTAATAATGTCATTAACATGTTCAAGAATAATTTTGAATGTATTAGTTCCAAGTGAAACTCGTAAACCATCGGCAATCGTATTTGGGTTTACCACTGGGTAAAATTTTTTATCTTTAAATGATTTATATGCATCATCTGCGTTCTTTGGTTCAACCCCAATCACTTTTGTATTTGTACATAAACCCTTTGTAGCTATAGCGGTTCCTGATAATAAACCTCCTCCTCCACATGGAGTGAAAATAAAGTCTAATTCACCTATTTCTTTGATTAATTCATATGAAGCTGTTCCTTGTCCATGAATAACATCTAGGTTATTGCTAGGATGAATCAAGGCATATCCGTGTTTTTTAATTAATGCTTGAGCTGTTTCCTCCCTATCCTCTGGCTTGGTTCCACAAAAAACTACTTTGGCACCATAACCTTTTGTTGCTGCAATTTTAATTTTTGGGGCATTCTCTGGCATAACAATAACTGCATTTACCTCCGCCATTTTAGCAGCCAACGATAAGGCTTGAGCATGATTACCAGAAGAATGAGTTGTAACTCCTTTAGTTTTTAATTTTGGGGATAAGCTAGAAATAGCATTGAATGCTCCTCTAAACTTAAATGAACCTGTTCTTTGAAAACTTTCCATTTTCAAGAAGCAGTTAGCTTTTACTAGTTGATTCAACTTGGAAGAAGTCATAATTGGGGTTTTGTTGATTGTGTTCTCGATTCGACTATAAGCTTCCTCAATCTTTTCTAACATTTATATCACTTACATATCCTGAGATCTTCTAGGGTTTGTTTCACTCTAATGCCTACTTTTTCCTGTGAAGTTGAAAGACTTTAGTTTAATCGCAGGACAACTCATGGTAACTCCTGTTTCCACTTTGCTACCAATTAGTGGAATATTTTTTAGACAAGATGTGAGCTTATCTGTAAACCTGAAGTTCTTGGCTGCTGAAACAATCTCTCCATTTTCAACATACATGATACCATCTCTTGTTAGGCCAGTAATTGCGCCTAATTTCCGATTAACAAAATTTGTATAATGCAACCTATTGATAAAGAAACCTTGTTTGGTTTCCTCAATCATCTCAGGAATAGCTGAATCTCTAGGATAAAGTGTTAAGTTAATAGGCATCACCATACCAAATATATAGTCACTGAAAGGAATTACTTGATGACCTGTACTAAGCCTCTTATCGTTTAAGTATCTTGATGCGATAAAATTATTATATACAATTGATTTAGGAATACCTTCTTCAACCAGAAAAAGTGGCTTTTTTCTTACACCTTCTCCATCTATTGGTGAGGCTAGAAGAGTTTCAGAATTTAAGGGATCATCATGAAGTGTTAATTTTGTATCAAACATTTGAGAACCTATTTGATCGGTTACAAAACTTTGGGATTCATGATATCCTAGACCATTAAAGCCAAAGGACAAGAATCTCATTAAAGTACTTGTTGCAGCTGGTGAAAGAATGACCTCATATTCTCCAAGTGAGTAATCTTTTGCAGAGCATGTACTTACAGATAATTCTGTTGCTTTTCGGGATA
>JAUWEG010000159.1 GCA_030608385.1 Candidatus Heimdallarchaeota archaeon | reverse complement strand
TCTACGCATTCTGTTGTTTATAGGAATCGGACTTCTTAGTGCACGAATTTTAGGAGAAATATTTGAAAGGTTAAAACTTTCATCCATTCTGGGTGAACTACTTGCTGGAGTACTTATTGGTGGCCCAATATTCAGATTATTTGGCGATAAGGGAAGTGAAGTATTGGCCAAATTCATGGACGCTGAGATTTTAGAGCAATTTTCACAAATTGGTATTCTTCTTTTATTATTTATTGTTGGTATGGAGATAAACATCGGAGCTCTAAGGAAAATTGGTAAAAATAGTTTACTCATATCACTGTTAGAGGTTGGCACCGCAATGGTTGGCGGAATATTAACTGGCTATTTCATCATTAAGCAAGATATTCTTTTTGCAATTTTCTTCGGTACTCTTTTCACAGCTACTAGTATTGGTGTAACAGTTAGAACTTTAAGTTCCTTAGGTAAATTAGGTTCAAAAGAAGGTCAGACTACACTTTCTGTTGCTGTATTTGATGATTTTATTGCCCTATTACTTGTATTAGTTCTTTCAGGTGCTCTTTTTGCACCAGAAGGAGGAAACTGGATTATTACAATATTAAGAGATTTAGGATTTTTAGCGGCGTTTATACTTTTTGTAATGTTCATCTTACCGAGAATTCTAAAATTTCTTGAAAACAATTACAATATTTTCTCTTCTGCGAAAACGCCTTATTTCGCATTAGGAATAATTTTTGGTATATTAGTTTTGATCAATTATTTTGCAGAAGAGCTACATTTCTCTGGAGTAGTGATGGCTTTTCTTTTGGGATTATCTCTGCAGCAAAACAAGTTAATTATAGGAGAAATCAAAGAACCTATCGTCAAATTCGGAGAAGGGATTTTCATTCCATTATTCTTCTTTTCAGTTGGAAGCAATTTTGATTTTACTTCTGGCGGGATCTCTTTTATTATGGTACTAGTTATTCTTCTAGCAATACTATCTAAAGGTATTGGGACTTTTACAGGTTCAAGAGTTGTGGGTTTCAACAATAGTTCTGCATTGAAAATTGCTGTAGGAACGTCTCCAAGAGCTGAAATTGCACTTGTAATAGCCGGGATTGGTGTTCAACATGGTATATTTGATTCAAATGTTTACACTATGGCAATCATGCTTGTTTTTGTGACAGTTATTATGACACCATTACTTCTTAAGCTAGTTTATCGCAAAAAAAAGAATGATGAGCCTGAATTAGCTTTGATAGTAGAAGAAAAAATTCTAGCTGAAACGAGTGTAAAACAAGAAGACTTAAAGAAGGACTAGAGCGGTTTATACTCTCGTTTTCAGTCCTTTTCTATTTAGAAAACTAATGATCCCTCGTGTACTAGATCACATTCTATTTACTTGTTTTTGAGAAATTTGTGATATGATTTTCTTTTTAGATCCCTTTTATTTTTACCCATGAAATTAATTAAGAAGTTGTTAATTTTCGAGAAATTTTTTGTCTTGATAAATTCTTTTTCAATTGCTAATTTAACTAATTCTCTTCCTTTTTCTGTTCTAGCAACAACTATATTCGCAGATATGTGAGATGCTCCTATTGAAATATCACTAAAATAACCTGTATAATCAGGACAAATTGTACTACAATTAGGTTTAGTTTTGCATCTTAGAATTTTACTAGATGAGATGCTTACTTCCTTACCATCTTTTGTAATAAAGACATATCTCTCGATGTCTTGAGGATTAATTCGCCATATCCTTCTTTCTCTTCTTCGAATCACTTTAAACTCTGATAAACTCTCTATAACTCCTTTAGCTTTCAGAAAGAGTTCCACATCATCTCTATAGGGAATTCCACTACCACAAAACAATGTCAATACTAGATGGATCTTTTTAACAAGTTTCTCGTACTGAGTGTCGAGAAACATTTTCTTAATAACATATGCTTGACATGGCAATGTTGTGATTGCTATTTTATCTATATCTTGGTTATTTGCAATTTCATTAAGTTTATCCAGAGAAAGGGTAGGTAAATATTTACTTCCTCCTGATTGAAGTAATTCTTCTGGATTAGAAATTATCCTCCCTCTAGGATTTTGCTTGTTTTCAGTAAATTCTGGAATAAGAACAGCATCAACTACATTTTCTGATAAAGCAGTATACAATAGACTAGTTGTGACTCCTCCTGCCATAGTTACATTTCTCGTTTTTCTAGAACTAGAGAAACCATTCCAGATCTCTTTGAAACTACCTAAAGGAACATCACCAATTTTTGGGTGAAATTCTTTAATTTGTTCATTTCTTTCAATATCAATTAATTGTTTAGAATACCTTACTTTTTGATTTTGTGAACATATTTCCAAGCATTTTCCACATTGAATACAGTCTTCATTAACAATTATTTGTGGGTCCAGATACTCGATCGCATTTACAGGACAGCTGTGTATACAAGCTCCACAAAAATTACAATAACGTGAATCATAAATATGTTGTACAGTATTATTTTTATTTTCGAAAATGGACAAGGATTTTTCAATGTCGATAAGAGTCAATGTCTATCATCTCACAGATAGTTTAACAAACTTCACAACAATATAAATATAGTTCTTGGCATAGAAATATATGCTTATTATTATTTGAAACAGGAGAGACAGACTGGAATGAGCGAAAATGGACCCTCAATTCTTGTGATAAGTTCTTGTGGAAAGCTAAAAGCTTTGTCTCATCCTGATCAACCAACCTGTGTTAGTTTGAGCAATAAACAACAGAGAGAAAAAGCTAAGAGCAAATTTCAGAAAATGAGCATGGAAGCAAGAAATCTTTATACCGGTGAACAAGCAAGATTTATTCGAAAATCATTAGAAGTTCTGAGACTTTTTAGCTCTGTTGAACACAGAATATTATCTGCAGGTTTTGGATTAGTTGATGAAAAAGATCTGCTTCCTCCTTATGATTGTTCCTTTACAAATAAAACAAAGAAAGATATTCAAAACATGGCTAGAAATTTATCTATACCTGATGAAGTTAAGGCAATTGCTAAAGAAAAATATGAGCTAGTTTATCTAGCTTTAGGGAAGGATTATCTAACAGCTGTTGGGGATGTAAATGTTTTTTCAGCTAGCTCTAGATTGATTGTACATTTCAATACTCAATTAGAAACAGATGCTAAAAACTTCCTTCCAATTAATCAGAAACTCTTTGTTGGTAGAGAACATAATCACCAGATTTTCAAAGTTCCAATAGGGGGGTATATTCGCGCTAAAGGATCATTATTATTGAATTATGCACTAGATTTAAAAGAAGAAAATAGAACTCCAAGAAGTTTATCTTTTAAAGAATGGTGGGATCATAAGAAATCACTCCTCTGAGTTGTTTTTTTGGGCTTTTATAGTGAATTCTCTATTTATTTAAGATGAGTTAATGGCTTCTTCAAGTGAAATTTCTCTTGTTATCAAAAATATCAAAAGAGTGCTTACAGATGAAGAAATCAAAGAAATAGCTTCATCATGTAAGGGGTTGAGATCTATAAACACTAGAGAAGAAGAAACAAGGGGAAAATATGTAGCAAACTACAAAAAATTCTATGGGGTTTATAAAAGAACCATCAAAGCTGTAGAAGAACTGACAGATGATCTCAAAAATAGTTTTCCAGGCACCAAAACACAAGTGAGGGAATTAGTTATATTAGGTCTTAGAACAAAGCAACAGGATCTAGGAGTTACAAAATATTTGCTAAATCCTGTGAAATATTCATTTATAAAAACAATTGTCAATTGGATAAATAGCCCTTCAGCTCTAAAAATTAAGTCTACATATCAACCACGAACAAAGGGAAAAAAGGATACAGAAATTAAGAAGCAAGATGTTAATCCTGAATCTGGAAATCAGTCTGTGACTAAAATTGTTCCCAAATCAAAAACTAAACCTGAACCTAAATTAAAAATTATTCCCGATAAACCTGAAATGAATGTAGTAATTATTGATAAAAAATCTCTCAAAGATACATGGAAAATTAGTTTTACTATAGAAAATTATACCAGTTATCCCATGCAAAATCTTGAAATAAGAATTTACGATGAAAAGGATGATTCCATTCATGTCAGCTCTGTTTCAGGAGATTTAATTGAAGTTGCTAATGGTATAATCTATATACGTTTCATTCCAGCTTCCATGACAGGGGAATCTTATACAGCTAAGTTTGTTTTTACTGCATCTGAAGTAGAAAATATACAAGATGGACTAACTTTCTCAATCAAACAAGATTATCCAGCTAAGACTAAAATCGTTACCACTATTTTTGATTTCTAGACAGCTTTGTTCATTATCTTAATTAGCTGTTTTTGGAAATAAGTTTAAAAAAGAGTAATATTCAAAACTCTTAATGAGTTCAAAGTTTGAGAAATTTGCCACCGTTTTAAACATTCAAGTTGGAGAAGGAGGTTTAGATATTCTACGTGTTCTTTATTATGAACCAGAAGGAGAAATAAAGGATATATTAGTCTTATTACCTGGGTTTGGTAGCCTCCCCAGCGCCTGGGATGATGTTTTACTCGAGATGATGAAAGATCACAGAGTTTATGTCATAGAAACTAGGGAAAAACATACTGCTCAATTGAGAAAAAAACCTGACTTTAGTGCAGAGCGTTTTGCTCGTGATATTGCTGAGATCATTGATTATTTGATGTTAGAAGATTATCTAATGATTGCTTCAAGTTATGGAGCTGGTTTCACTTTACTTGCAATGAGTATGGGTATTCTTTCTCCTAGAACAGTTTATATGGTTGGACCAGTTTTACGTATAGAGGTTCCAGGTTACACATGGCCATTTGTATACATCACTGTTCCAGTTATGTGGAATTTCTTTGTTAAACCTGCAGCAAAATTTGTGATTAAATATATCTATCTTGATAGAAGTCAGAAAGATCAAGCTAAGAAATACTGGGGGTATTTTGACAGCTACAACGCTAGTAGAGTTCGTAAAACCATGCTAACACAAAGGAAGTATAAAATAACAGATGAACAATTAGCTAAAGTCAACAATAAGTGTATATTTGTTGCTGCAGAAAAAGACAAAGCACATGCAGCAGAGATCACTCTAAATATTCACAAAGCTGTAAAAGATTCTGAATATTATGATTTAGAAACCAATATTGCTGCTCATAGTTTTCCTTTAGTTGAACTAATTAGGAAGTTAGAGAATCAATAGCATGGGCTTTCCTAAATTTTACAGACCGATATCCGTGAAGTAAGAGAAACGAAGAGAAAGTAATTCTGTTAGATGTTGATTCAATGGGGTTTTTAGTTGGGGGTATACTGGTTTCTAAATGAATGTTTAAATATATATTTAGAGTAATGAAGTATTAGAATTTCAGAGTGTTACTATCATATTTATGTTGAGACCACTTGATATCAGATGAAACAAGGAGATTAGTTGATGTTTGCTCCGTTTAGCATACGACATGAAAAAACGTTTGAAGACCCT
>JAUWEG010000049.1 GCA_030608385.1 Candidatus Heimdallarchaeota archaeon | reverse complement strand
TTAATTTCAGATGATTCTTTAGCTAAGTGGATTACATCTGCTATTGTTTTAGGTACATTTCCATAAAAATAATTGATGTCAGATAAATTAGATTCATCTCTAACGAATTTTTCGTATAGGTCACCTACTGCTCCCATAGTTTAAAATTAAAATGACTATTCTTAACAATTTTTATATCGTATTTCATTAAATCTAATACATATATGGTGAATTAAGATGCGTAATATTGAGGACATTACTAAAATTTTTTGCATTATTTATTTCTAGATGCTGATAAAACCCGTATATCTGCCTTTTCTTTGGTTTTATTTGAGAAAATGAACACATATCTCTAATTTTTATTGATTCTTACACAAATTTTTTAAATGTAAACTCTTAATGAAACATCAAGTAAAAATATTCTAAAGGTGAAAAAAAGAAATGGCTAAAGAGTGCCCCAAGTGTCACAGTAGGAATCTAAAAGAAGTAGAGGATAAGTCTAAAGCAATTGCGTATTTCAATCATCAACCAATCTATAAAAAGAAGAATGTCTGCAAAGAATGCACATACGAATGGTCCGATGAAGGCGGCGCAGAGGCTGTATAAAACCTTCTTTATTCTATTTTCTTTCTCTTTCTCTTCTGAAATGAAATCTAGACTTTGTTTCTATTTTGCGCCACCTATAGGGGTTCACTGATGAAGTTGAAGGCGTCAGTACGTAAGTACATTTTTCGTTTTTTAGTAATTGCAATAATGGCAGGAACTTTATTGTATTTTTTCCTTACTTTAGATGTTAAGGGTTCATTTAGTCTTTACAAAACTGCTGTCTTTTATCTCCTTATACTTGCTCTGCTCTTTATGATTATCAGTGCAATAGTTAAAGCATATCGCTTCTATATCCTAATCAAACCTTCATCTCCTGATCTTAAATTCATTAAGTTTCTCATTCCATATTTCGTTGGGTACGGTTTTAGTGTTCTTGGACCTTTTAAAACAGGAGAAATTGCAAGTGTTGAAATAAACAAACGTTCATTAGATGTTCCTCGCTCCTCTTCTCTTGCAGCGCTTGCTTTTTTTAGAATAGTAGATATGTTTGTAGTACTTGTTTTTTTCATTATTGCTCTTGGAGTAACTGTTCCTGAGATTATCAATTATATTGAACAAAAGAGTGCACTCCTTCAGGTGCAATCATCATTTTACTATATAAAACAGAAAATTTCTATCTGGGAATTCTTGTCATCTGGATTAACTGGCAATATTCAATTAGCAATCCAGATTGTCTTTTATATTGCAATTGTTGGTACAGTGATTTTAACATTCATACTTTTCTTTCCTCCAGTTGGAAGGTTTGTTCTAGGTATAATAGTTAAAATTACTGGAAAAATTTCAACAAAAAGTAAAACTTGGTTAGAAAATAAAATCGTTACTGCTTTAGATGATTATTATAACTCACTTAAACTCCTTTACACAAAAAAAATGATTGCAACTATGGTTATTGTAACAACTGTATTTCGTTGGATATTAGAATTTTATTCACTGAAATTTACACTAATGGCATTTGGAGGAAATATTTCATTAGTAAATGCAGCTTCAGTTACATCAATTACCTTGCTTGTTGGACTATTAACTTTCGTACCAGCAGGTTTAGGAACAGGGACCATAACCACTCAAACCCTCTTTAAGGGACTAAGTATATCTCCAATAGTTGCAGGTGCAACAATAATCTTTCAAACTTTAATTGGCACAGGTCTCACACTTTCAATTGCTGCTTTATCTTCCATTTTCCTAAAAGAGAAAAAGATAGAAGTGATTGGTGAGGAAGAAGAACTATCTTTAGAAAATTCTGACTGAAATTATATTCCTTTTTTAAGACGGTTTATTAGAAAGTGATGAAACCCTAGCTCTTCCATCTTGTTACAAGTAAGTTCAACATCATATTCAAGTCTTATGTGTTCATATTCGAATCCCTTAGTTTCTTCATCAATTTTAAATGTCAAATATGATGCTCTTGGATCATTGTCTCTTGGTTGTCCCACTGATCCTGGATTCAAGAGATGTTTTCCTTCGTTGACAATATGTAAAGGTTTGTGAGTATGACCTAAAAATAGAAAATCTATTTCAGTAAACTCTCTCGTAATCTCAAAAAACATATTATATGACCATGACGGTAAATCTGGAGAAACATAGTCTCGTAAAGGTCTTCTCGGAGAACCATGTACAAACATTGCATTTCCTTCAGAGATAAAAAATGGAAAAATGGAAAAGAATGGGTGAGACCCTAGGAGTTGTTTTTCCCTATCAGAAAGTAGATTTTTAGTCCATGAAAGGGATATTTTTGGTAATGGGTTGAAATATTTGAAATTATCTTTCCAGATGGCATAATCGTGATTTCCAACAACATGGATTTGAGCCAAGTTTTCCACAATTTCTATACATTCCTTTGGATTGGGACCATAACCAACAGTGTCTCCAAGGTAGATAATAATATCCGGAGATGAGTCTTTAATGTGGTCTGTAACAATGTTTAGAGCTTCTAAGTTAGAATGTACATCTGAAAATATTGCCAGAGTTATCATGAAATTATCAACTTTAGCTAAATATTACTGAACATAGTAATAAGATTTTTTCAAAGAATATAAAATAAAAAGAGAAGAAGTGACTACTCTTCTTTAACAAATTTAAATCGTTTTGTAGCCAAACCACCGATAACAGCGAGACCAATAGATGTGATAAATATGATCAGAGCTATAATATCAATCCTAATGCTTGTATTGAGAACTGGTTCCATGAAAACTTCAACTAGATTGGTTTCATTGTAACCATACCCTCTCTTATGCATACGAATTGAAACATCGACAAACTGAGCTCTAATACTTGAAGCTGGAACAATTACTCCATTAAAGTTTATATCATCACCAGTACTGATTAGAAGTTCTTTGTTGATATCTGCTTTCAATTCTAGAACAACAATCCAAACTTGAACATCTGCAATTGTACTGTTTTCATCTCCTCTAACAGTAATACTTGCAGTAATGTTGCCTCCCTCGAGTATAGTCAAATCTTCTACAACAAAGTTGTCATATGAGATTTGATGTTGTAGATTAAGTAACCATTGAATTTGTCTTAGGAATAGATATTTGTTATCAGCTTTAAGAATATTAGTAGTGTTGAAAATATCAGCTGAAGCAAATGCTAAAAGCTTTCCACCTCTTTGCAATTCCAAAGTTGCCTGAACTGATGCAGAGACATTCAATGAAATATCTTCTGAACTGTTGAAAACACCATCTTTCACTAGATCAATATAAAACTCACCAGATTTGTTTATTGAAGCATAGAGGTCTCCTTCCTGGAATTGATAGTATCCCTCACCCAAGATAAGACTTCCATTATCATCATCAAATATAATGGCTGATCCCTGGTATTCTATTGTATTAATTGATTGATTTGTTAGTATATTTGTTTCAGTAAAGTAAGGAAGATTGAGTATGTCATTCATATCGAATTCAATTGTTGAATTGATACCAATGTCTTTTGAATAAAGGGTTTCATTGTATGTTTGGAAACCAAAGTTGCTTAGTAGATCATTTATTTTACTATTATGATTAGTTGTATCTCCAAGAACATACAAACTTCCTCCTGAAGCTACATAATATCTCATATCATCAATTTCATCCTTTGTTAAATCAATATGGGAGCCTACTAGAATGACTAAATTCATATCTTTCATTCTATCATATGTAATTTCAAAACCATCTGAAGCTTTCTTCACTGATTCATTAAAACCATAAGCTCGAATTAGCGTTACTATATTAGTAAGATTTCTTTCTACAGTGTTAGATGAGTCTGAAACATATATTAAGATGTTAATGTCAGAGAGTTCATCTGTGTATGAGAAATAGTCATGGACAGTATCTAATTTGATTGTATTCCATCCAGTAATTTTATTATCTATAATGGTATAATTGAATATTGCTGTATCGTTTTGATGTACCATAAACATGTATCGTAAGGGTTCCCCTTCCTTTACTGAGATGTCTTTTCCAATAGTATCCTGTGAATCAAGTTCTTTAACAACTTCATATGAAACAATATAGTCGTTAAAATCATCCAGTTCAGTACTTAATGCAGAATCAGTATTTTCTTGACCTGTCATATTTAAATCTAATACCAATGAATTTGTTGTAGTACCATTTATGTACGCATCTTGTGCTCCCTCTTGTCTATAATTGACTAAAAGAACATCGTCTGCGGTATCATCACTATATCCAATTCTTTCATCAAAGTTTTTATCAAATATAATAGCATACCATGTATGGGATTCATTATTGTAGGAATCACCAACTGGAATTGTTGCATTTATTGGAACAAAGATGCTACTAACATAACTAATACCCATGAATAAGTGAGTTACATTTGTTTGAACACGAATTGTTAGAGTTATTCTACTTGGTCCAACTCCAAAACTATTTTCTTGTATTGTGGCGTTTTCCCACTCTCCAGTATAACTTTCTAAATCTCCATCAATAACGGGTGGAGTGTTATTATATAGCAAAATGTCTACTAGAGGAGAATATGTCGGATTTCTGTTTTCATCAATAGTTGCAGTAGTGAATGTTATACCTACAAAACTTGCTGTAACTAAGCTGAGAATATATATAGATACGACCATTAGTTTTCTAAGATTATGTGTTCGCACTTGAGTCTACTCCATAAGGGTTTATTAAGCGCTAGCTTTTGCCTTTTTAAACTTTATTTCTGCAAAGAAGAAAGAAGTACTATTGATGCAACATTAGCAAAATACTTATTTGAATGAGATACAACTATGTTAACGTAGCTCAGTTTGAAATCGTGAGAAGTCTCCGGAGTAGAAAACCATGGTTGAATTAAAAGAGAAGCTTCTAAAAGAAGAGTACCAAAATCAAAAGAACATCAAAAATTTTCCAGTTCAAGCTCTATTGGATGTTTCTGAAGATGAATCAAAGTTTCTTAAAGAATTAGGTTTAGAAACCATTGAAGATCTTGCAAACAAATGGAATGAACAATATGATAAAATGGTTAAAAAGATTCCAAAAGAAAGAGTAAATAGCTGGATAGCAGCTAGTCGTTTAGTATCTTTAGAAGAAACTGAAAAAGTTACTTCAGGTGCAAAGATAATCATGGTAGGGATTGATAATGCGGGAAAAACTTCTCTTTCAATTGCATTAAAGCATAGAGGAGCCTTGTCATTGTTATTCCAAAAATTATATGCTCTTACTCCTACAAGAGGATTATTAAGAAGTAAAATTGAGGTTTTTGGAATGGATATTCACATGCATGAATTAGGTGGACAAAGTATATACCGTGAAGACTATTTGAACAATCCTCAACAATATTTTATTGGAACAGACGTTATCATATTCGTTATTGATGTGCAAGCTAAAGATAGATTTGAAGAGAGTTTTGAGTATCTAAAGCAAATAACTAATGTAACAAATGCTCTAAAACTTAAAGTTCCTTGGAAAATATTTTTCCATAAATCTGATCCTGATTATGAAATAGACGAGAAAAGCACTGAAGTTTTTGGTTCAATAATTGAGTATATGTCAAAAAACTGTTCTTTTTTCAATCCTGCAAAAGATTTTTTCAGAACAAGTGTAAAAATACGTTCATCAATTCTTGGGGCCTTTTCTCACATATTTAGGGGGATTTCCTTAATTGAACAAGGTACTCAAGAAGCATCTAAAAAAGTTGCAGAGCAGCTAAATGCTGATTTCTTTGGTCTTTATGATTCAAGAAGTAATGTCTGTTTTGCTCAGTACACAACAGGTGATCAGTATGTAGATATTGCACACAATGCATATTATGAAGCCATTGAAACGATAGTAAATATTCGCGAACCATTCTTGCGAATACGTAGATATACTCTTGAAGATGATACCAATGAGATATTTATTTTAAGAGACTTGCATTTCAGTGGGGATATCTATATAATGGCAGTACTGACGCAAGATGAAGAAATGGCAACAAATCTTGACCAGGATGCTGTACAAGAAATAATTGAGAATCAACTAAGAGATTGGATTGAGTTTAGAGGATATGCAGCTTTCCCACTTGATTAATTCTAAAAATACTTGTTGATTTTCTTTTAGTAATATCTTTATTGTCCTCAATATGACTTTGGTCACTAAAGAATACAGAAAAAAAAATAGATTGGAAAGTTATGAAATACTACAACAAGCCCCGATAGCTCAGCCTGGCTAGAGCGGCGATCTCGTAACTAAGTCGAGAAAGTCGCAGAACGGGGGTTCAAATCCCCCTCAGGGCTCCATTTTTCCTTTTGGCTGAAAGTTTAAATACATGCAAAAAACCTAAAATATTATGACCTCATATCTTTTCATTGTAAACCCTCATGCCAGAAATGGTGATATAGGGAAGATGTGGCCAAAAGTTGAAGAAGAAATAGTTAAACGTGGTTTGAATTATTCTGTCGAAATAACAAAAGAACCTAAACATGCCATCGAAATCGCCAAATCAAGGGGTGAAGATTTTGATGTTGTTGTTGCTACTGGTGGAGATGGTACCGTAAATGAAGTAGCAAATGGATTATATGGTTCTAATACTTCGTTTGGTTTGCTCCCACTCGGAAATGGTAACGATTTTGCAAGGGGAATAAAATTTGATGATAATTATCACAAGAGTCTGGATATCCTCGAAAAAGGTTTAACCTGCGATTTAACTGTTGGTATAGTGAAAGCTGATGAAGATCAAAGATATTTTGTTAATATTGTTGATACTGGTGTTGGGGCAACTGTTTCAGTTGCATCTTTTACTGAAGCTAAATGGTTAAGGGGTTTTGTGAAATATTATTATCTTGCTTTAAAGAAATTACTACAATATCGTTTAGTTAATTGTGTTATAAAAATTGATGATCAAGATGAATTGGAAGGAAAACTGATTATAATTGCTGCAGGTGTAGGTAGTCGTTTTGGTAGCGGATTTCAAATTCTTCCCGATAATTATCACTTCTTTAAGGACTTTGCAGTATGTTATGCATTTAACCTCAAAAAATTGAGACAAATTTACTTATTGAATATTTTAAAATCAGGAAAACACATAGGTACGAAAGGTGTTGAGTACATTAGAGCTAAAAAAGTTAGTTTAAAATTGGAAAAAGGTTTACCAGTAGAAGTAGAAGGTGAAATTGTTAATTTTGCAGCAACAGACATTTCATTTGAAGTAGCGCCTAAGACATTGAAAACTATTGTTCCACAAGAATTCTTGGATTTGCAGAAAGAATTAACTTGATGATTTACTACTAATTCGTCGAAAAAGAGATAAACGCTTATCTCTTACTTATTTATTGATATAATCTATATAAACAAGGATTCTCTAATGAGGTGAAATTGATGCATGTAGGATTCATAATTCAACATCTATCTTATAATGAGGTTAGAAGTAATGTAATCATTATACCAGAAAAAGATAGAGAAATGTTCCCTAAAGAAGGAGTTCTTTTCTTTATAGAATCATATAATGATACCTACGGAAGCCATATTACTAAGGCTAACCATTTAACTGGACTTGATGAATGGTTTAATGAATATCCAGTAAAGAGTGAAGATACAATTATTATTTCCAGATACTCTGAAGGATATTATTTGTCTTCAACATCTGAGATTATAGAAAAACAACATCACTTCACTCTAGAAATGGATAGAATTTTATCCCTTGAACCTGGTGATATTTTGTGTCCAAATTGCAGATATAACCTAGAGCATGCTGGGCGAGGAACAAAAGACGATTCTTATATCTTAAAGTGTGGTCGATGTGGTTTTACTCTTGTAAAAAAAAGTGATTTTGATTTAGGATAAGGGGTAAAACAAATCAAAATTGTCAATTTCCTAAAATTCAGTTGTTTAAGGATTTCTAATTCACTTTTCAATTTATTTTAGTGTGCATGTGAAAATACCCATGTATTATGTGAGTTTTTGTGTTCAAGCGAATTTTATTTCTTGAACTCTATGCTTCATAATATTTGGATTGCCAAAGATACAGGAGAATGTCTCTTTCATCGTAAGTACGGTAGCATAGAACATGATGAAAACCTTATTACTAGTTTTCTTAGTGCAATTGAGATTTTTGCACAAAATGTCGATGGAGGCTGCGATTTCTTACAAACAACTAATTTCAAATTCATATACACAACCTCTAATCAAACAGTAACTGTAGCTTGTATCGACAACAATGATGATGACACAACTGTTAGACAGGATTTACATAAAATTCAGAATGAGTTTCATTCCCGTTTTGCACATGAATTGAAGGACTGGAGAGGTAGGGTAGAACATTTTGCTGATATGACTGAATATGTAGACACTCAACTTGAGAAGTATAGTATTCCAATAGCAAATTTGTCTTATTCCAAGCTAGAGCTTAATCCTCAGATTATTAGCAGAGATATCAGTTATAAATTTAGTAATCAGCAACAGAAGGTGATTTCTTTATTGAAATACAAGGGGTCAGCTACTCTAAGTGATATAGTGAAACTGATGAAATTAACTGAAAATGATGCAGAAAGAGCTACTAACGATTTATTGTATAAGAATGTGATTCGTCAAGTTCCAATATCTTAGAAGTTTTTCAGAAGACAAAGGCTTTAAATATATTTTATGTTCAAAGCCACTGATAATATGTCACTTATCGATTATTGGAATCTATTATGGGGATTAATCAAAAATGATCCCAATATAGGTATAGGTATCCTCATAGCGTTGTTAGGGTTAGTTTTTCTAATTTCAGAAATTGTTACTAAAGTAAGGCATGGAACAACTTCTGAAAATCTTATGTTGGCATTTATAGCTTTAACTTTCGGTCTTGTGTTAATTTTTCTTAGTAATTGGCTAATCGCCATTGCTTTGGGATTATTTGTTTTAGCTGTTTATCAAACATATATGTTAAGAGAATCTCCTGTTTGGCGGGAATTAATGATTATTTCAGTTGTAACATACTTTATATTTCTAGTTGGGACTGTTGGAGATAAAATATGGGAACTTGTTACTGGTGAAAAAAACGAATTGTTTACAGGTTGGGCTTACAACCTTATGCTTTATGTTTTCATAATCCTTGCTCTGATATTCTTTGGGAAAAAATTCGTACTTGTCAGTCGTTTAATGTCACCACAAATTCTATACTTAACACTTTTTGCTCTAGCATATGTAGCACTCTATGGTGTTGGTAAATTAGTTCCAGGATTTGATAATCTTACATGGAATTACCTTGGTATTTATTCATTTACATTATCTAATTTCTTCACGATTGGTGACAGTGCTCTTTTACCTAGTGCTGGAAATCATCTAGGTGGTCTAGTAAAAACAGATTCTCTTCTAGTTCAGCGAACTATTTTCCTTTCACTTGGACCATGGGAGATAATTATACTTCTTTCAGTTTTCATGTATTTTATTTCGGGTTGGTTACTTACATTTTTACTAAGAATTAAGCCAACTAATGACAAAAGAGTTCTGAGGATTGTTGAAGAGGTTAGAGTTCGTATAGGAACTAAGAGAAAAGTCAAAGTAGGGTTTGTTGAAGCACCCATTTTGAATGCAATGGCATATGGTCCTCTTTTTGATCAAAGAGTTGCACTTATTGCATCAAGTTTAGATGATTTTAGTGATGATGATATACGCGGAATCGTAGCTCATGAATTAGCTCACAATCGTCGAGGTCACATTATTTGGTTACAATTATTAGCATGGATAGAAATGATTATCAAAAAAGGATTTTTACTCCCAGCTACAACATTAGATTATGCTGCAGTGAAAGGTCTTATCCCATTTGGTTTGTATTTCTTAATTAGTTATGGGATAATAGCTATTCTCTATATATTTGTTAGAATCTTAGAGGGCGATGCTGATTTGCAAACTAAGAAAGCTGGTTATGGTAAAGAACTTGCTCAAGCTTTGTATAAGCTTGAAGGTTTTTATCAAGGTGTAGCAGGAGACTTTGGTCTAAATGTACAATTATTGACAGGTAGGGAGTTCACCCCAGAAGAAAAACAAAGATTCCAAGGTGAAGCTGCAATGAGACTTTACAAACATCTTTACAGACCTGGTAGGTGGGATATGGTGGCAAATATGTTTATGTCTCATCCCCGAACTGCATATAGGATAATTGCTGTTGTAAGTGATGACTACTCCCCAGTTAAGGGAGCACTTTTACCCTTTTGGTTTGTTCTTCCAAATTTCATAAGAGGAAAATCTATTAAAAAACTAAGTAAAAAGAGAGAAGAATTCTCTAAACTTATTTCTGAGAGATATACTGAATATCATGGAGAAAAAGGAGTAGAATCATTTCTAGAAATCACAAGAATGAATGACTTGATTTCAATGCTAAAGGGAAGATATGTTGTTGCATATGATCGTATTTTTGATGATTGTATTGAAGGTGAAGTGACTGACATTGAAATAAGTGATACTATTGTTAGACCTCTTTTGTTGAATATTCAAGCAAAGAATGAAACTAAGAAGATACTCTTTACAGATTATGTTATACATGATGCTCAAGTAGATGAGAAGTATGTCTTGAAAAATGGAAAAATAGGTAAATTGGTTTCATGGCAGAAAGAGGAAAGAACTCAAAGACCAACCTTTACTTTTCAACAGATAGACAATCCTTCAAAAGCATTTGAAAGAGATTATACAGGTAAACCAATATCCTATTTTACAGATTTAATTGATGAAGAAGTATTTAGTTATAATGACGGATTAGATAGAAAAGCTGTTTTAGAGAATATTTCTTTTGAAAATAGTCTTGCTTCTTCCTTAATTACTCTGAAAACAGATGATAATGGAAAAATGAAAACATTTGAATTGAATGGTAAAGACATTATTATTGATTTACCACCAGTACTGGTAAGATTAAACTATGATAAAAAGGAAAATCAAACAGGACTTATAGAATCAATCATAGGAAAATCTGTTGTTCTCTTTACGAAAGAGGAAATTGAAACAGGAATTGCTTGTATATTAACTAGCTTAAAAGACGACAAAGTAGCCTATAAAATCAAAGATAAAGAATTTGAAATTGAAAGAAAGAAAATTGATTATATCTATATCTACACAGATACACCTAAGTTTATGGTAAAGAAACATGTTTCGTTTTTCGATAGGATACTTATGCGTATTTCCAATATAAGGGATATGAAGTACATTTTCGGTTGAGTTTTTAGCTAAAAACTCTTTTTTTTACATTATTTCAAATTTCCTAGTTTCATGATTTTTGTCAATACATTGTGTTCTTAGATGTTTCCAGTATATTATGCTGATATTAATCCTTGTTTTTAATAAAGTCTCTTTCTTTCTTCTAATGAATACTGAAGAATCTATCATAAATTATGTGCTTAGAAATGAATTAGAATCAAGAAATATACCAGTTAGAGAAAATGCTGCTTTTAAGCTTGGTAGAAGGAAATATGTGATAGATTTCTATCTCGAAAGTCACGATATTGGTATAGTAACAATGAACTGGAAACGTACAATTCCTACAAACAAATTACTCCAATTGGAACAAATAATTATCTCGCTGAAGCTGAAGAAGTTAGTTTTAGTCTGTAATTCAATTAGTTCTAATGCAAGGGATTTCCTCGCAAGACGAAATATCCCAATAATGGTTGTACATTTGAATGAAATACTCTATAAAGAAAGGAGAATTGAAGATTTAATTGCAAGCTATTAATATCTAGAAAAATGAATCTAGTAAAGTCTGCTTTGAAAGAGGAATTGCGTTAAATCCATGTTTTATCAACTCTGCTGCAAATCTTGTTGTATGTCCATAGATCGTATAAATCTGATTTGGGTTGCTTTTTTTGCAAATCTCTAATAATTCATTGTAATCAGCGTGGTCACTTATAGGATAACTATGATCGACCGACATTCTGAATTTATAGCTGGTTGATAGTGCCCAACCACTGAATGCAAACAATTTCGCGTTATATTTTTTCTTCAAATAAGAAAAAAAGAAATCTCTTCCGGATTTCAGAGGTGTAAAAAGAATCCATTTACTAGTTTGTTCAAGGAAATTAGATTCTTTTGCTTCTGTATAATCCATTGCAGTTATGGCTCCCTTAATTTTCTCTGCTAGAAGTAGGGAATTAATCTTGAAATTAGCTCCATGCATAATTATATTTTCAGAAAGATGGGAAAAAGCATTATACAACATCTGTGCCTTTCCTAGGGCATAACCCATTAAAACTACGGGGATATTGTTATCCAAATAATGGGATATTTGTTCTTGTGCTTCCTTTATTACACTATCATAAGATGGAAAGACGTAATCTGGTGAACCAAATGTGCTTTCAATAATTAAGATATCACATTTTTCTGGTGAAAAAGGTTCTAAGAATCCCTTATCTCGTATTGAAACATCTCCTGTATAAACAAGTTTTCCTTCAGAAGATTCAATTTTCAATGCAGTAGAGCCTACAATATGACCACTAGATTTTTGTTTGAAAGTAACATCATCAATAGAATATGAATCGAAGAAATTTCCATCATCAAAATTTGACACAAAATTCTTCAATAGAATCTTTGTTATTGGAGATGTTATTATATCCGTTTTTGGTAATTTTCTTGGGATATGGTCTGAATGAGCATGGCTATAAAAAACGAGAGGATAGTGTTGTGAGTTAGTACTATCACAAGCTAATTTCCAATCGTTTCCGTTTACTCTAATAGCTTTTGATAGAAAAACTTTCATAATCCTCTTCACAAAAATAAAGTTTTGCGAATATAAATTTGGTGTAAAAAGAAAAAGATAGATTATGCCTTACAAGGCATAATTTCAATAGCTATGTTGTCATCTGTTAATTCTATATCTCTAGCAGCTTTATGAATGGCATCTTTAGCTATTTGAATCATTTCATCGGTTGTTAATTCATCAGAATATTTTTCCTTTAGATAAGCAATTGCTTCAGAATCTCCCTCACCCATGGCTTTTGCTTTACAGGAGACTACTCCACCACCAGGATCTACAAATTGTAAACTTGGTCCAGTTTGGTCTAGTCCTCCATATAACATTCCAACTCCAAAAGGCCTTAATCCACCTTGTTGAGTAAACATTTGGACATAATCGCCAGTCTTAACAGCTAAACCTCTGACATCTATTGGAACAGCATATGTTAACTGGAATATTTCTGCTTCAAGGCGAGCTCGACTTATCAAAATACGACCATCGGCAGCAACACCTGCGAAAATTGCTTGAATAGTATCAGAGATTTTATGGATTTTCAAATCAGGTTCATTAAGATCTACTACTCTTAACAATCCAGCTAAAACAACACCGTGTTTGCTTTTTATTCCTATTGCTATACTTCCTCTTCTAACTGATTCTCTAGCGTATTCTGTTTGAATGATACGCCCTTCAGGAGAATACATTAAAGGTGATCTATCGTAACCCATTGATTGTGGTCCTAACATTTTCTTATGCCTCCAAGTAACCTTTTACTTCATCAGATGCCATCCTTTTGACACCTTTTTTGTTCACTACTAGAACATCCATTCCATCACCTGTTGCTGCATCTCTACTAATAGCTGTAGCCAAAGCGGTTATTGTAACTTTGAGTCCTTCAGCTTCAGTCAGTCCATCTTTCCAGGTTGATTCTAAAACACCATAGGCAACTAGAGAACCTGAACCAGTGGATGCAAAGTCTTCTTCTGTGATTCCACCTGCCATATCCAAAGTATAGATATGAGGACCATCTTTATCCAGACCTGCAACAATCATAGAGACATAATATGGAAAATATGCCCTATATTGTTCATACATGATAGAGGCTAATAGATTACCTGCCATTTTTGTAGTAGGAGCATATCCTCTCCCAAGTTCAAATAGGTTGAGATTAGCTCTTGTCAGATGAATCAGATATTGAGCATCTGAAACCAATCCAGCAATTGTGGCAACAGTGTATTCATTAATTTTATGGACTTTTTGAGCTTTCTTTGAAGCAATAAAAGATCCCATAGTGGCTCTTCTATCTGCCGCTACAACTGTTCCTCCTTTAAATCTTACAGCAACAGTTGTTGTTCCGTGCTTGGGGTCCATAAATGGATTATTATTTCCCATTCCATTAAAATTCGGATTATTCATTTTAATTCCTCATTATTTTTTCTTTATTTTGTTTAAATATTTAGTGTTCTATGAATGATTTACCTAATTATATGTATTTTTCTCAAAATCATCAACGATTTCATAATCTTCAATTTCTACATTAACTTCCTCTAGATTTAGAATCTCATTACTTATCCAGTTTGTAGCTTCTTCCATTTTACTGTAACTAGGGACAGTCGCTCTATATTCAAATTCGATTGAACCTATTTTTTGAATATACAAATAAACTCTATTACTGTCATTATCTTCCCAGCATAACTCAGTTCCATCTTTGTTTTCTCTTTTGAATAGGAATCTAAAACCCCCAAACCATCTTTTTTCAAAAACTGATACTAATAATTCAGATTCTAGAGGTGGAATTAGATGAATTTTTTTCCACTGAGAGTAGAAGCTATTATTCTGAATATTTACTGCTTTATTGCTGATTAAATCTTTGATTAATTCTGTTGTATATTTGCTACCAGTATTAGTTGTTTCATATGTACCATTGTCTCTTTTGGATATATGGTCCCTATCAATTAATCTCTTTAGAGCCTTAGCGAGTTGATGCTGATGCAGCAGTGTTGTTTTTCTTAATCCTGAAAAACTGTAGGAAATATTCGAATCTGACAAAGTTAATAATAGTTGGACCTCTGGTAGCGTCATGTAATCATATTCTGTACTATAGAAATAATCCTTTGGAAGATTTTCTAACTCTAAGTTACCATTATAACCTGTTTTCAAGTTAGAAAAATCTTGATACCCTTGGTCCATATTCATAGTATGTTCAAAATTATATAATCATAGTGCTTTATAATGACTTGGTTTTATCAGATTTTTGTTATATAAAATTAATTTTCAAAGGTATTATCGTTTTCTTTTCTCTCTTTATCTTCTCTACTACCTATTTCAACTGAAGGAAGAACTGAAGTAGGATGCAAGTACACTTCTCCATCTAAAATAGTGTAAGGAATCCTTCTTTCATCAATCCAAGGTGTTGATTCTCTAAATTCCTTGAACATATCATTACTTACAATCATAGCATTTTCTTCTTCCGCTATTCTTAGAATGAACTTGTCTCCATCAACTCTTGCAGGTAACATTTTCATAGCTCCTTCCCTAACCAAACTGTCTAATCTTTTTTGTTCATCTATCTGATAGCGTAATGCTGCATCAGCTACAGTTATAATTTTCTTAAAATTAGCTCTACTCAATCGGTTAATCATAGCTTCAATGTTGTTAATTTGTGGTTTATTAGAGTTGTTTTTTTCTTCCCATGCGATGTTTGAACCATCTAGAATAACTGTTTCCAAAGGATAAGAAACTTCTGGGAAAATCCGCGAACTCGTTGTTCTAGTTCTTCTAACAATACCAAATATAATATCTCTTGAGAAGTAAGCTAATCCTATGAATAGAGATGAAAAAACAATACCAAAAAATACACCCGGTTGTAGAATAATAGGGGGGATTTCTAGTGGAATGATATAGATAAGTTGATACTGTGTAAAAAGTAAGATTGAATACCACTTTGTTTCAGAAACAGTAATCCATTCTAAATCAAAACCAAAGTAGAGAGAAGATGCTCCATCTACTAGAGGAATTCCTGAAATGGAGATTATATTACTACCTTTGGGAATTGATATTGCAGTTTCATCAAAACTGATTTGATCACAAACAATTTTTGGAATAATAGTTAGTGATTTTTCTTCACTGTTATTTATATTAGTTGAAATAATATATTTCTCCCCCATAGTCACATTTATTGGTAACTGAAAATTTTCAACGACAATATAAGGCATTACAATTATTTCAATGGGGTCACTAAGATACACTCTAAGCGTATCTGGCTCATCTATTGTTCGATATGTAATGGTAAAAGAGTGTTTTTGATAGAGATAAGTATCTGGGTAAAACCCTATTATGTCTTGGTGGAATGTTCCTTCAGCAATTTCCAAATCGTAAATAGAATAAGATCTTGTAATTGAACCAACTGTTCCAGTTTTTGTAATTTCATTAGTTACTGAGACATTAGTGACCGTAGTTCCACCTACATTTGAAATAATGCATGAAACTTGATTATCTTGATTCCTTATAAGAAATACAGGATTTAATGGAAAAAACATCCTTACTTGTCCAAATGGAAGAACTATGAGAGTAAAATAAACTGTAATGTTATAAGAGGTAGTTGTAGTACTATTTGCAACAGCAGCAATTGTATAGTTTCCCCCATCTTGACCATTGAAGGTCTGCCATGGAATTGTACGATTAAATTCAGCAGTTGTATTAACCCATACTTTCTCTTCGAAA